>CP054838.1:300000-385000 GCA_028768545.1 Desulfobacter sp. | reverse complement strand
TAGCGAAAGCGAGTCTGAATAGGGCGATAAGTTGCACTGAGTAGACCCGAAACCAGGTGATCTATCCATGTCCAGGGTGAAGCGGGAGTAAAATCTCGTGGAGGCCCGAACCGTCACAGGTTAAAAACTGTTCGGATGAGGTGTGGATAGGGGTGAAAGGCCAAACAAACCTGGAGATAGCTGGTTCTCTCCGAAATATATTTAGGTATAGCCTTAAGCGTTTCTTGTTGGAGGTAGAGCACTGGATGGGCTAGGGGTCTCACCAGATTACCAAACCTAACCAAACTCCGAATACCAACAAGTTAGAGCTTAGGAGTCAGCCCGCGGGAGCTAAGTTCCGCGGACGAGAGGGAAACAACCCAGACCGACAGCTAAGGTCCCCAAATCTATGCTAAGTGGAGAAGGATGTGGGAATGCCCAGACAACCAGGAGGTTGGCTTAGAAGCAGCCATCCTTTAAAGAAAGCGTAACAGCTCACTGGTCGAGTGGATCTGCGCCGAAAATGTATCGGGGCTAAAGCATAGTACCGAAGCTTCGGATTGTATTTATACAATGGTAGGAGAGCGTTGTGTTGTCGCAGAATCGTTGGCGCGAGCCAATGTGGAGATTACACAAGTGTCCATGCTGACATGAGTAGCGATAAAGCGGGTGAGAGACCCGCTCGCCGATAGCCCAAGGTTTCCTGAGTAAAGCTAATCTGCTCAGGGTTAGTCGATCCCTAAGGCGAGGCCGAAAGGCGTAGTCGATGGAAAACAGATTAATATTTCTGTACCACCTCGTTATCGTTTGAGAGAAGGGGGGACGCAGGAGGGCAAGTCATCCGTCTGTTGGAATAGACGGTTCAAGCTGGTAGGCTGATCGGATAGGCAAATCCGTCCGATCTTAAGGCCGAGAAGTGATGAGGAGGAGCTTAGCTCCATAAACTGACTGCACCCATGCTGCCAAGAAAAGCCTCTATCGAGATAGCAGGTGATCGTACCAAAACCGACACAGGTAGGCAGGGAGAGTATCCCGAGGCGCTTGAGAGAACTCTGGTTAAGGAACTCGGCAAAATGATACCGTAACTTCGGGAGAAGGTATGCCCCCTATGGTGATTAATTTTCATTATAAGCTGTGGGGGGCCGCAGAGAATTGGTGGTAGCGACTGTTTACTAAAAACATAGGACTCTGCAAAGTCGCAAGACGAGGTATAGGGTCTGACGCCTGCCCGGTGCCGGAAGGTTAAGGGGATTTGTTAGCTTCGGCGAAGCACTGAACTGAAGCCCCGGTAAACGGCGGCCGTAACTATAACGGTCCTAAGGTAGCGAAATTCCTTGTCGGGTAAGTTCCGACCTGCACGAATGGCGTAACGACTTCCACACTGTCTCAACCAGAGACTCAGCGAAATTGGAATGGCGGTGAAGATACCGTCTACCCGCGAAAAGACGGAAAGACCCCGGCACCTTTACTACAGCTTGACATTGGATTTTGGGATATGATGTGCAGGATAGGTGGGAGACTTGGAAGCATGCTCGCCAGAGTGTGTGGAGTCACCCTTGAAATACCACCCTTCATATTTCAGTGTTCTAACCTCGACCCGTAATCCGGGTTAGGGACAGTGTCTGGTGGGTAGTTTGACTGGGGCGGTCGCCTCCCAAAGAGTAACGGAGGCGCGCGAAGGTTCCCTCAGGCTGATTGGAAACCAGCCGTAGAGTGCAAAGGCATAAGGGAGCTTGACTGCGAGAGAGACATTTCGAGCAGGTACGAAAGTAGGTCTTAGTGATCCGGCGGTTCTGAATGGAAGGGCCGTCGCTCAACGGATAAAAGGTACGCCGGGGATAACAGGCTTATCGCCCCCAAGAGTTCACATCGACGGGGCGGTTTGGCACCTCGATGTCGGCTCATCACATCCTGGGGCTGGAGCAGGTCCCAAGGGTTTGGCTGTTCGCCAATTAAAGTGGTACGTGAGCTGGGTTTAAAACGTCGTGAGACAGTTTGGTCCCTATCTTTCGTGGGCGCAGGATATTTGAGGAGATCTGATCCTAGTACGAGAGGACCGGATTGGACCAACCAATGGTGTTCCAGTTGTCGCGCCAGCGGCATTGCTGGGTAGCTAAGTTGGGTATGGATAACCGCTGAAAGCATCTAAGCGGGAAGCCAACTTCAAGATAAGATATCCCATACGCAAGTACTGAAGACCCCTCGAAGACTACGAGGTTGATAGGCCAGGTGTGTAAGCATGGTAACATGTTCAGCTAACTGGTACTAATAGGTCGTGAGGCTTAGCCACTTTTTTCCATAAACAAGATTAAACGCTTTAATGCAGACATATTGAAATTTACTACAACAGATAACAAATTAGGATCCCTGGGACATGTAGAAGAACATCAATCAGAAGTTCCAAGATCCAGCCATTTTAATCCGGTGGCAATGGCAAGGCGGCCACACCCGTACCCATCTCGAACACGGAAGTTAAGCGCCTTAGCGTCGATGGTACTGCATGGGAGACTGTGTGGGAGAGTAGAACGCCGCCGGATTATTCTTTAAAAGCCCTGATCATAGAAATATGGTCAGGGCTTTTTTATTTTTTCGAAATACGGCCTTTTATGCAGAGTACTGCCTTTTATTCGGTTGAGAGTATTTATTCCTTTTGATAAAGAGGGTCCCCGGGGTATGGCTATGGCATTTCCATCGCGACCACACCCGATCGTAGGCAAGGCAAGCGCCTTAGATCGATGGTGGACACCAAGGGGACCATTTGGGAGAGTCGGCTGAAGCCCACACTTAGAACCTTGCCGGGTTATTCTTCAAAAGGCCCAATCACGATACTCGTGGTTGGGCCTTTTGCGTTTGAAGGAATGTTCAGAATTCTGTGTCACGGTTTCGGTTCCCGGATCTGCCTCAGCGCCAGCGGAAGTAAAAGTCAGGTCCGAGAATGGGCCTTCAATCAGCCACGTCGGAGGAGTTGACTTTTGCTGGAGTGGAGTTCCTGGAACCATCTTTTCCATCTGTAAATAAATCCCTATCAAATTCCCAGCTCTTTATCCAGCCGGCCTTCAAAGAAAATTGCCAACTGGGAAATTGTCAGTGACCAATTTTGAATCGGCATTGTCCATTTTTTACTGGCGTTCTGGATCCCCATGTAAAGCAGCTTTAACAGGCTGTCCTGGTTCGGGAATGATCCCTTTGTTTTGGTCAGTTTTCGAAACTGTCGATGCACAGCCTCAATGGTATTTGTGGTGTATATTATCCGTCGAATCTCTTCTGGATATTTAAAGAAATGACTGAGGCGTTCCCAGTTGTTCCGCCAGGATTTTATCACAATCGGGTATTTGTCATTCCATTTATTTTCCAAGATATCCAGTTCTTCTTCGGCCAGATCCTTATTGACCGCTTTATAAACACGTTTTAGATCTGTCATAAATTCCTTTTTATTTTTGGAACCAACGTATTTCAATGAATTTCGGATCTGGTGGACTACGCAGAGTTGAACTTCTGTGTCCGGGAATATGGTCTCAATGGCCTCGGGAAAACCTTTTAGACCATCAACACAGGCAATCAGGATATCTTTTACCCCTCGGTTTGAAAGGTCTGTTAACACCTGCAGCCAGAAGTTCGCACCCTCATTCTCGGATATGTACAGCCCAAGAACCTCTTTGCGGCCCTCGATATTCACCCCAAGAATTGTGTAAACGGCTTTGCTGCTGACCTTTCCGTTTTCTCGTACTTTATAATGTATGGCATCAAGCCATACGATTGGGTACACATTTTCCAACGGCCTGGCCTGCCATTCTTTGACGGTATGGATGATTTTATCGGTAATGGTGCTCAGAGTGGCATTTGAAATCTCAAGTCCATAGATTTCCTGTAAATGGGAAGCCATATCATTATAACTCATGCCCAGGCCGTAAAGGGCTATTATCTTTCTTTCAATTTCATCGCTGAGCGTTGTCTGATGTTTTTTGACGATCTGTGGAGAGAAGGTTCCGGCCCTGTCACGCGGGGTTTCCAGCTCAAATTTACCATCCAGGGATTTAATGGTCTTTTTGCTTTTTCCATTACGGCGGTTGGCAGAAACTTCCTGCCCGAGATGGGACTCCAACTCTCCTTCAAGAGCAGCTTCAGCAAGATTTTTGATTAATGATGTAAGGACGCCGCCCTTACCTGTGAAGGGTTTACCTTCCTGGATGCCTTTAAGGGCTTTTTGAAAATCAAATTCGGTGTTTTCTTCGGTCATGTCAGTTCTCCTTATTTAGCTGAGTATATCAGCTTTCATTCAACTGACACAGAATTTTGAACGCCCTCTCCTGAGTGCCTTTACCCTTCCCGGTCACCTGGTTCGGCAGATTAATGCCTATGCGCCGGTTTCAGCAGACGCGCTTCCCCAATCACTGCACCAGGTTCAATTGTCGGATAATGGTTATTATATCGGCAACGATGAAGATGGACCGGAAATTGGCGATCTAAAGATTCGGTTTGCCGCGGTAATGCCAACGGATATTACCCTGGTTGCCCAGCAAAAAAAGGACTCTTTTGGGCCGTATACCACAAGTACCGGAGGTCAGATCGAAGAATTGTCCGTCGGCCTTTTTTCAGCTGCCGCCATGTTTAAAAATGCCCAAAGCGCCAACACCTTGTTGGCATGGGGACTTCGTTGCCTTGGCGTCTTTTTGATGATGATCGGATTTTTCCTGTTGCTTAACCCCCTTTCCGTGATTGCCGATGTGGTTCCTTTTATTGGAAATATTGTTGAATTCGGTATCGGCATCATTGCCTTTCTTTTAACCTTGATCCTGTCTGCAATCGTGATCGCCATTGCCTGGATTTTCTACCGGCCGGTTATTGCCCTGCTTATTTTAACCGGTGCTGTTGTGGTTGCTTTTCTTGCGGTAAGAGCTAAAAAAAGGCAGTGATGTCCGGTTAGGTTTTTGCTTGCTCAATAATTTTTTGATCTTTGACAATATTGTCCCTGTTTGAACTATGAGAGCCCTGCTCCTCGCAGCCAAACAGGTCATTTAGAATGGCGGTTCGCAGCTGCCGAACTCTTTTGATCGTGACCTTTTCATTAAACTGTTTTTGGCAATGGATTGCCAGTAACAGGTAAGTGATAAGGCCGCCAAGAATCTGAACCATAAGGCCGTATTCACTGCGGGCAATGAGATGATATACCTTCAGATGTTCTTTCCACCATTTGAAAAAATCCTCAATGGTCCACCGGAGTTTATAAATTGTTGCTATTTGTTCCGCTGTTAAATCATGCCTGTCAGTTGCCACATAGTATTTGACGCCAGCAATTTTATAGCCAACAACCCGAACAGGCCTTTTCGTCTGGTTTTGATTCGGAGTACCAAGTTTAACCAGTGCATCATAAAAAATGTAGCTGTCGGAAGGGGTCTCGTGGTTATCAATAATTGTTCTTGTTGTCCTGGTTTTTATACGGCAGACAAAATGTTTGCCTTGCTCCTGAAGCAGGTCAAATTCTTTATGGGATTGATATCCACGATCCATAACACCTGTTTGCCCCTTGGAAAGTATTTTGGGAACAAAAGTGCGTTCAGCGCCGTTGCCTTCAGTCAAAAAGATTTTGTTTGGGATTCCGTGATTAATGTCAAATCCGCAATGTACTTTGGCTTTTTTACTTCCTTTTCTGTAGTTCGCCCAGTGCATTGAAAGGACTGCATTTATGAGACTACCGTCAATGGAAACCAACTCTCCTAACTCGGCGTGTTCACCCGGATGACACTCAAGAGCCTGTTTATAAAGATCCTCAAAGATAAATTGCAGTTGTTCGAGTCCCCTGTGATTGATGGCTTCACAGAAACTACTACGGCTGATACCACCGTCTGGCGCAATATTTTCTTTAGCAAAAACATTCTCCTTGAGATCCTGAATTAAATGTCGGGCAGACTTGTGCTCCTGAAGATGGAAATAAACCAAAGCATTTATCTGGTCTTCGAATGTCATTTTTAAAGGGCGGTCTCCTCGAGATTGTAATTCCGGTGCTTTTGAAAGTGACTTTATCAGAGGGCACCTGAAATTGTCAAAGTTCAGGGACCGTAGTTGTTTTTTAGGGACTGAGATGTGCGTCATTTGAGCTCCTTGAGTTAAATTTTCAAGGCGCACAAAAATTTTTACGCACATTTGTCAACACAAAACAGACTGTTTTTTCAATGATTTTAGATGCTTTTTATATGCAACAACCTAACCGGACACTACTGTTTATAATTATATCTCATTGATAAAAGTCACCAAATTTAATAAATGTACATTTAAAGCCAAACAAAAATATTTTTTTATTTGAATCAGGTAAAAGGAGAATCAAAATGAGCGCTGATGCAGACTTTGATCAATCTGACCTCGCAGTTGAAAGGGAAGCAAAATCACGGAAAAGAGTTCCACGAAACTTAGTTACCATTGGAATTGGGGGAATTGTTATATTTTTCATTGCTGTTTTTATCGTGACCAGATTCTTTACAACCATACCGGCAGGTCATGTAGGCGTTGGTACCTTGTTTGGCAAAGTTCAAACAAGTATTTATACAGAAGGGATTCACATTATCAATCCGCTTGTAAAAATAACCTTATTTGATGCAAGACAGAAAACTTACAAAGAGACCATGGGCGTTCCTTCCATTGACCAGTTGATTACAAAATTTGAGCTGTCCATACAATATCGTCTGATTAAAGAGCAGGCACCGATAATGCTCAAAGAGACCGGCACACCACAGGAGGTTCTTGAGGTTCACATGATGCCGCTTTTACGAAGCCAGATGCGGGAAATTGGTAAAAGCGTTGCAAGAGCCGAAAATTTTTATGAACAAGCTGTTCAGCAAAGAATTCAAGTTGAGTTGCTTTCCGGCCTTTCTATCCTGGCAAAAAAAGGCATCAAAATTGAAAAGCTTTTAATCAGGGAAGTAACATTGCCAAGTATCATTACCAATGCGGTAATGAGAAAAAAAGAAGCAGCCCAAGCAGCAGAAAAAGCCAAAGAAGAACTTAAAAAATTTAAGGTCGACCAGGAGAGAAAGGAGGCACAGGCAGTCGCTGAAAAAAGAGCCGCATTAATTCAAGCGAACAAGAAAAAAGAAGTCATGTTAATAGGCGCCAATGCACAATTGGAGGCCGCCAGGATAGAAGCTCAATCCGTTCTTGTAAGGGCGGATGCAGAAGCTAAAGCCAAACGTAAAATCATTGATGTAATAACATTGGAAGGATATTTAAAACTTGAAAGCATGAATGTTTTAAAAGAGCTTCAGGACGGGAATCATTTGATTATTCTTGACCCAAATACAACCTCTCCTTTACCTTTTTTGAATTTGGATAAATTTAGAAAATAAAAGCATAACGCCTGAAGGATTAGTAACCGTGCCGCGACACGATGCTCGGTGCTAATCCCATGGTTTAAGACGCCGCATAAAACGTTCCATCCGGCCCGGGGCCGCTGAGCCGTCTTCAGGGTTCTGTTGCAAAAAACATTCCCTTCCGTGAAGACGAAAGCAGAGTCAGAAAGGGGAACTCTCCTGAGACTTTTGCAGCGATTCGGCATATTGCATTAAATTTATTACGGAACAATAAGACATTTAAAGGGAGTGTAAAAACCAAAAGGTTGAATGCTGCTATGGATATCAAATATCTGGAGGAAGTTATGTTTGGATGATACTTGAACCAATCAAAACTATAGGCACTTTACAATATTTACATGCGTGAGCCCTGTCAAGATAGCGCCTGCGGGTTGATTAAAATCATATTTCCTAGTATCCTAAATTTTTTTTTATTCATTTGGATATTACCAGCACATGATGCGGACATTGATTTTTCGTACCGGGTGGGCCGTTTTTCTGGTCTTGGTTTTTCTTATTTGCGGATGTCGGGAAAATTCGCCCCCCCCCCCAGAGCCGTTAACGGGGTTCTGGACCTGAGAAATTGGGATTTTGAAGCCCGGGGCCCTTTGCCCCTGGCCGGTGAGTGGCAGTTCTTCTGGCAGTGTTTTGTCATGCCCCAAGACCTTGGGATGCCCAATGAGTTGACCCCCTCACTGATCAATGCTCCCGGTGCCTGGAACCAAACAAGCATACAGGGACAAAAGATAAAAGGCCATGGGTTTGCCACCTATGCCCTTAAGATTCTTCTCCCCCCGGGACACCAAAGGTTTTCATTAAAAACACTGGATATGGCCACTGCCTTTCGATTGTTTGTCAATGGAAAAGAGATTGTTGGTGCGGGCATCCCGGGAAAAACCTCTGTTGAAAGCGTTCCTCAATACTTACCGACCATTGTTGATTTTGAGGGGCCTGGCAGTCAGATGGATCTGGTGGTTCATGTCTCCAATTTCCACCATTGGCAGGGAGGGATGTGGGAGGCTGTCTTTCTGGGGCTTCCCAAAGATATCCATGCCATGCAGAATCAGCGGATGGGCCTGGACCTTTTTTTGCTGGGGGCCATTCTCATCATGTGCCTATACCAGATCGGCCTTTACGGTGCCCGGAGGCAGAACCGGTCGGCCCTGTATTTTGGACTGTTCAACTTTTTCATTGCCCTGAGGCTCATGACCTGCGGGGAGCGTATACTTGTCCAGGCCTATGATGGATTGAACTATAGATTTTTGCTCATTCTGATTTACCTTTCCGTTTATTGGTCTGTTCCCATTTTTATCCTTTATGCCCGGTCCTTGTTTCCCAAAGAGGTCTCGTCCAGGGCGGTTCGATTGTTGAGCTTGACAGGGCTTGGGTTTTCCATGGTTGTGATGTTTACACCCACCCGGATTTTTAGTCTTTCCATGCCCTATTTCCAGGTTATCACGCATAGGCGTCCTGGGGTACGGGATGTGGGCCGTGGGAAAGGCGGTGGCGAACAGGCGAAAAGGATCTTTGATTTTTATTCTCGGGTTTTTGTTTATCCCTCTGACCGTTGTCAACGATATTCTTTACACCCGGCAGGTCATTTTTACCATCCACCTGGTTCCTTTGGGCCTTTTTGTCTTTATTTTTTCCCAGGCATTGTTATTGTCCAACAGGTTTTCCCACGCCTTTTCAATGGTTGAAAAACAATCGGTAAAATTGTCGGTTACCAACACGGCATACGAGGCGGAACTGGACAGCCGGACCCGGGCGGAGGCAGAGCTTAATGCCTCCAAGGAGCAATACCAGAAGCTGATCCAAGACTCTCCGGACGGGGTTTGTATCATTAAAAATGAAAAGATTGAATATGTGAATTTAAGGTTTGTGGAAATGGCCGGGGCCACAAGGCAGGAGGTTGAGGGGTCTTCTTTTATTGATTTTATTCACCCCCTTGACAGGGAAAAAACGGTTCTGTTGCAAAAAATATTTCCAGGACAAAGAGATCGTTCAGGCGTAAAATTTACGCAGCATAAGAAAACAGATTTTCGACGAATTCTTTCTGCTTTAAAATTTCTCCCTTCCTAATATTTTTAACTTGTCCTTTTCTGATCATGTTCATAATTTCATAGCCTTTTAGCGTCCGCCAGGCAGAATGAAATGTCTTGAACCCCATACCAGCTCTGACAAGCTTTTTGATAAACCGGTGGTCTTGCTCAATAATATTGTTCAGATATTTATTCTGTCTTAGGATACAGTCCTTATTCAGAAGCTTTTTTTCTTTCAAAGCCTTTACTGCCGGAGGATATGCAGGATTTCCGTCAACACTCAGAACCCGAGGTCTGGAGCTATTGGAAGCTCGCAGCATCTTTTTAAAAAATCGTTTGGCAGATTCCATATTACGTCTGCTGCGAAGAAGAAAATCGATGGTATTTCCACGGGAATCGACCGCTCGGTAAAGATACTTCATTTTCCCCCGCACCTTGATATATGTTTCATCAATACGGTAAGAATCATTTGATTGCCGCAGATACTTCCTGCTTCGCTTTTCCATTTCAGGAGCATAGCGCTGAACCCATCGGTAAATGGTACTGTGATCCACAGACAAGCCCCGTTCTTGCATCATCTCTTCCAGATTCCTGTAACTCAGTTGATATCTCAGATACCAGCGAACATTCAATAGGATGATTTCTTTTTCATAATGACGCCACTTGAAAGGGTTTTCATTTTTCATACTATCTTTCTGCAAACAAATTAGTGCCAAAACGGACTTGTATCAGACATTAATAATTTTTTGCAACAGAACCGCTCGCAGCATCTTTTTAAAAAATCGTTTGGCAGATTCCATATTACGTCTGCTGCGAAGAAGAAAATCGATGGTATTTCCACGGGAATCGACCGCTCGGTAAAGATACTTCATTTTCCCCCGCACCTTGATATATGTTTCATCAATACGGTAAGAATCATTTGATTGCCGCAGATACTTCCTGCTTCGCTTTTCCATTTCAGGAGCATAGCGCTGAACCCATCGGTAAATGGTACTGTGATCCACAGACAAGCCCCGTTCTTGCATCATCTCTTCCAGATTCCTGTAACTCAGTTGATATCTCAGATACCAGCGAACATTCAACAGGATGATTTCTTTTTCATAATGACGCCACTTGAAAGGGTTTTCATTTTTCATACTATCTCTCTGCAAACAAATTAGTGCCAAAACGGACTTGTATCAGACATTAATAATTTTTTGCAACAGAACCGAAAAAACCATTGCCCGATATTCCTCAGCCGTTGCGACCAAAGAGGTGATCGGGACCTTTCACGTCAGGGGAAAGGATAAACAGGACAGGACCCGTTACCTTGATTTGAGCGCATCCCTGATTCAATGGGAGAATAAATCAGCCATCCTATGCTTTGTCAGGGATGTGACCGAACAGGTTCAAACCCGGGAGCTTTTGATCCAGTCTGAAAAAATGCTTTCCGTGGGCGGCCTTGCCGCGGGCATGGCCCATGAAATCAACAACCCCCTGGCCGGGATGGTACAGAGTGCCCAGGTGGTGGTCAACCGGCTGGCTCCGGGGCTTTTGGCCAATGACAAAACTGCCCTTGATGCGGGCACCACCATGGACGCCATCAAGGTTTATGCAGAAAAAAGGGGGATTTTACGGCTGCTTGACAATATGCTTTTGGCCGGAAAAAATGCCGCTGAAATCGTGGATAATATGCTCAGCTTTGCTCAAAAGCCTGGGTTGGAAAAGCAATCCTGGGATCTTTCAGCGGTCCTGGACAAGACTTTACGTCTGGTGCGGACCGATTTTACCCTGAAGGATGGGTATGATTTTAAAAAAATCAATATCCGCAAGCAGGTTGAGCCGGGGGTGAAAAAGGCGCTTTGCGAGGAGAGCAAGATCAGGCAGGTATTGCTGAATTTGTTTAAAAATGCCGCCCAGGCCATGGCCGAAGAAGAGGAAAATAAATCTCCTGAAATTAATGTCTGCATTTTCCAGAAAGAAGAGCGATGCTGCATCTCTGTGGAGGATAACGGTCCGGGCATGGAAGAAACGGTGCGCAAACGGATATTTGAGCCCTTTTATTCCACAAAGGAGACCAGTGCCGGCACAGGGCTTGGTCTTTCTGTCTCTTATTTTATTGTGACCGAAGATCATGAGGGACAAATGGACGTGGTTTCAACCCCGGGCCAGGGAACGAAATTTACCATCTGCCTGCCTGCAGATCAAGAAAAGGCCTGAACTGATAATATCCAGATCCCTCAAATTGTCAGTTTCTGACCTTCAGGTTATGAAAGGTTCGGGTGTTTAACCTTGGGTTGATGATTGCTTTTCCATCTGCAAGTGGTGAACAAAAAAATCTTTGAACTCATCTTGGCGGTGGCTGACATAGAGGATGGTGGTGATTTTTTCTTCTTCTGCCCGGGCCAGAAAGTTTAACAGGGCTTCCCGGTTGGCCCGGTCCAGTCCCTGGGTGGGTTCGTCTAAAATGAGCAGGCAGGGCAGTTTGATCAAGGCCCTTGCAATGAGCACCAGCCGCTGGTCCGCATAGGAAAGGGCGCGAAACGGGGTCTGGGCTCTATGCCTTAGGTTGATCCGTTCAAGCCATGTCATGGCGGTTTTTATCTGGTCGTTTTGGGGTCTGGTATAGAGGCCGATGGAGTCGAACAGCCCGGAAAGCACACAGTCCAGGGCACTGCCCGGCACCATGTGGTTCTTGTGCAGGTCCGGGCTGACAATGCCCATGTTTTTTTTCAGTTCCCAGATGGATTCCCCGGTGCCCCGCCTGATGTTGAAAAGCCATAGCCGGTTTTGATAACAGGCCGGGTGATCCCCTGTGATGACCTGGATCAGGGTGGACTTTCCGCATCCGTTTGGCCCTGAGATCAGGGTATGGTCGCCTTTGCAGACAACCAGGTCAAGGTTTTGAAATACGGGTTTTCCAAGGTAGCCGGCTTTCCCGTTTTCAAGGCGGACCAGTTCTTGGCCCTCTCTGGACCCGGTTGCTGGGCTGTTCATGGATTTTTTTTTATCCTGTTTTAGAATGTCATCCATTGATACCTTGAAGTCAGGTCGAACCGTGAGGCTGGGCCAGTGGTTGAGGAGAATATCCTTTTCGCCTGAAAATGCCAGCCGGCCCTGGTCCATGATGCCTAGATGGGTGGCCCAGCAAGGGATGTCCTCGGGATTATGGACCGTGATGATGATCTGAATACCCTGGGCCAAGAGTAGCAGTTTCCTGTACTGGCCTGTGGAAAGCTGTGAAATTCCCTGGTCCAGAACCTTGTCCAGGTCAAAGGCCCGGATCAGTGCCCTGTGGTCTTCAGGGCAAACGAGAAGGTCCCTGGCCGGGGTCCCCGGATCAATGCGGTCCATGAAGTCGGTATCGTTGTTTTTTAATTCCTGTTCAAACCGGGCCTGTTGATCGGCGAATGAAAATAGACCGCAGCTAGTGGGACGCTGGATCTGGCTCTTGGACGTCTCTTCGGTCTCTTCTGCCAAAAGGGTGAAAAAATCTTCAATGCCTGAGCGGTTGCTGCCGTGAATACACCAGGCCTGACCCGGACAAGCCTCAAAAAATTCAATCTTTATCCTGTCCGAGTGATAATTCGTTATTTTCATGCCAGGCATTCAACCAGTTTCAACGGGATGAGGCAAGAAAAAAAAGGTAAAAAAGAAATGAAAATCTCTCTGGCTTGACCCGGATCTTTGGACATGAGATCATGCCCCTGGTTTGAGTATGGATTTTATCCGGGAGAATACAAAACTAATGCAGACAGCCCCCAAAAAAATATATGTGGATGTGGATGACGTGATTTCAAAAACCACTGAAACCTATACCCGGATTGTGGAGCAGGAGTTTGGAAGAAAGGTGGCATTTGAGGCCCTGACCTCCTTTGATCTGAGGGCCTCTTTTCAGCTCACGGAAAATGAGTTTCATTATTTTTTTGACCGGGTGCATCAGCCTGATTTTCTTTTAGGGTTTGCGCCTGTGGACGGGGCCGTGGAAACCTTGAGATCCTGGGCGGACCAGGGGCATTGTATTGATATTGTCACGGGCCGGCCAAGTTCTGCCCGGCAGGTGACCCTTGAATGGCTTGAAAACCAGGGGGTTCCCCATGATAATTTTATCATGGTGGATAAGTACCAGCGCCCGGGAAATGATCTGTCCATTGCCATTTCCAAGACAGAGCTGGCCTCAAGGCCCTATGACCTGGCCGTTGAGGATTCAGGGGAGATGGCCTTGTTTTTGGCCAGGGAAATGGGGGTGGTGACCGCATTAAAGGATCGGCCCTGGAACTGGGACTGCCCGGATCATGACAGAATGATCCGCTGCCCTTTCTGGGAGGACATCTCTGCCCTGGCCGCCAATTGAAAATCCCCTTGATAAAAGAATTGATCTTTATGTATAGTCGTTTCAACCATATTTTCTTCACAAGCCCTGGCTTAGATGTGGAGAGGTATGGATAAATATTAATTTTACCAGAGACGATGTGTATGGATTTCCGGTTTGACAAGTTGATGGATGACATTGGAAAAAAAATTCTCAAGAGCCTTGAGGCTGACGCCAGGATTTCGTACAGCCGTCTGGGAAAGGTGGCCGGGCTGTCCACCCCTGCGGTGACCGAACGGGTCAGGAAGATGGAGGAGGCCGGCATTATCCTGGGATACCATGCAAGGATAAAAAAAAAACGCGCCCAATCCAGGGTTACGGCATTTATCGAACTGGATGCGGCTTGCGGGCTTTACGATCGGGTCAAGCAGACGGCGGCTCGTATTTCCCAGGTAATTGAATGCCATCATATCAGTGGCCGGTCCGCCTTTATTCTCAAGGTAAAAGCGGGTTCCGTGGCTGATCTTGAAACGGTTGTGGCAGGGTTCAGCCCCTTTGGCAAAACCCGGACCAGTATTGTTCTTTCCTCCTCAAAGGGGGAAGATCAGGAAAATTAGGCCAAAACCTGATCCAAAAGTAAAAGGAGAAACCCAATGGCAGTGGGATGGGCCCGGGACGGGGCCGTACAAGAGCAGATCGATGCAGGCATAGATGACGGGGTAAAGCTTGCAAGAAGCCGGCTGCCCAAAGGAAAGAGCCTGACCCATTGCGCCCTGTGCGAAGAAAAAATTCCCCGGGCAAGGCAGAAGGCCGTGCCCGGGGTAAGACTCTGTGTGACCTGCCAGGCTGAACTGGAAACCCGGCAGGAAAAACAGGGCGGAATAAATCGAAAGGGAAGCAAGGACAGCCAGTTAAAATAAGGAAAAGACCCCAAGGCAGATTTAAAAACCCTATGTCCAACAGGGTCATCGCATGTAACTTTTATTAAGATTCGTCCTTACCCGGCTGGAATAGGTGAGGGGGATTCCGTTAAATCTTAAGCGGTCGTCCTGACCGCTTAAGAAGCGGAAATGATCGGACCTATGCCGTCCTGGCGGGCCGCTCATTTACGCCACTCCACCCCCTTCACCCTATCCCAGCCTGGCTCTCCTGGCTTGCTATAGTATATGAGCATCGAACAAAATTTTCCTAGACATCGCTGCACAGATACGATATATATGGCAATAAACACAAGGAGTTGCCAATGAACGAAAAAAAATCTCTTGAAACTTTTTTTGACAATATTCAGGACCCCAGACACCACAATAAGCTTCATAATTTAATTGATGTCGTCATCATCGCAATTTGTGCGGTAGTTGCTGGCGCAGACACTTATGAGCAAATTGAAAACTTTGGCAAAAAGAGAAAAAGGTGGTTGTCAAAATTTCTAAGCCTTCCCCATGGGATACCCTCCCATGACACCTTTGGCAGAATTTTTGAAAGGATGAACCCGAATGAATTTCAGAGCAGTTTTATGCACTGGGTTCAGTCGGTTGCAAAGATGACCAAAGGTCAAGTCATTGCAATCGACGGCAAAACTCTAAGGCGTTCACACGATACCTCCAATGATAAGAAAGCCATTCATATGATCAGTGCGTGGGCTTCGTCTAATAAAGTGGTTTTAGGGCAATTAAAAACCGAAGAAAAATCAAATGAAATTACGGCCATTCCAAATCTTTTAAAACTTTTAGATATCTCGGGCTGCATTATAACCATTGATGCCATGGGCACTCAAAAGAAAATCGCTGAAACCATAATAAACAAAGGGTGTGACTATGTCCTTGCCCTGAAAGAAAATCATAAAACCTTGCATGATGAAGCGGTACTTTTTTTCAATAAAATGGAAGAAATGAAAAATCAGGGGTACCAGTTTAATGAACAGACCAGTGTTGACGGAGGGCACGGTCGAGTCGAAACGCGCAGGGCTGTGATAACCTCTGATATTGATTGGTTTGAAGATAAAAAAAGTTGGAAAGGTTTGAAAAGTATTGGAATGATTGAATCCACCCGGGAAATGGACGGCCAGATCAGTCATGAAAAGCGATATTATATATCGAGCCTGGATAGCGACCCCAATATTTTTGGTAATGCTGTCAGGAGGCATTGGGGAATTGAAAATTCAGTGCATTGGGTATTGGATATTGCGTTCCGTGAAGACGAAAGCAGAGTCAGAAAGGGGAACTCTCCTGAGAATTTTGCAGCGATTCGGCACATTGCATTAAATTTATTACGGAACAATAAGACATTTAAAGGGAGTGTAAAAACCAAAAGGTTGAATGCTGCTATGGATATCAAATATCTGGAGGAAGTTATGTTTGGATGATACTTGAACCAATCAAAACTATAGGCACTTTACAATATTTACATGCGTGAGCCCTGCTATGTCCAAGGTCTTGATTGACATTGACAATTTCGTGATATACAAATGAGATCAACTTCAATTTATTTGGATCCCAAGGATATTGATATGGTGCCGGAAAACAGCAGGGAAAATGAACGTTTTAATCTTGAACTCCCAATGAACCTGACGGTGAGTGATCCTGTAACCCAGACCTCAAAAATGACATTGAAAACCCGGAATATTTCATCTTCCGGGGCATTGATTTCGACCAACCTGCCCATGGCCGTGGGCACCACCCTGGAAATCGATATTGATATCCCCTTGGAAGCCCTCAGGGAATTAAAAGGGGACAAGGCCAAGGTTGCCCTTAAAGGCCAGGTTGTAAGGGTCTCGGGCGAAAATACCGCCCTGGCCTTTGGCAGGGATTGCGAATTCCAGTTTCTCTCAGATACCCCGGCGCCCAAAGCCCATGACTTGACCCGGCGGGAAAAAGAGATCCTTGATTTGATCTCATCGGGGTTTTCCAATCAGAAGATTGCCGATGAATTGTTTATCAGCCCCCATACCGTCAAAACCCATCTTCAGAATATTTTTGGGAAAATCAATGTAAAACAGCGGCTCCAGGCGGCGCTATGGGCAGCCAAGCACCTTTAATTTTTTTTTTTGCTACCCGGCTTAATCAGGGCCGGGACCGTATCAACGGCAGATCTTTTTGATGCAGGCCCCGGCGTGTCCTCCCGGGGCCTGATTGTTTTTTATACCTGACCTGAATCCCAAAGCCCTTTGCTTCTCAGATCTTCCACAATGGCCTCGGCTTTTTTGATGAGCCCTATTTTATCCACCTTGGTGGATCTTGTCAGGGGAAATTCCTGGTCAGACGGCCAGATTTCCACATGGGCCGGCCGCTTATAGGCGGCAATGGCCTTGCAATGGGCCATGACATCTTCAGGGGTGATGGTTCTGCCCGGCTCGGGTCGGACAAAGGCAAATATGCCTTCGGCAAACAGGGTGTGTTTCATCCCGATGATTTCGGCGATTTCCACCCCTTCCATCCCCGCGATATGTTCTTCCACCTCGCCCGGGAAAACATTATACCCTTTTTGCTTGATGACAAATTTTTTCCGTCCTGAAAGATATAAGGCCTTGTATCCGTCCATGGGTTTGAAAAATCCCATGTCCCCGGTGTAGAGGATGCCTTCCTTGGAAATGGCTGACGCCGTGGCCTCGGGCTGGTTATAATACCCTAAAAATACAATGGGAGGGTGGTAGCAGATTTCTCCGATCTCATTGTCAGGGACTTCTTGTCCGGCAGTCTGGTCGGCGTTCATGGGTTTTCTGATGCTGACCCGGGCAAGGTCGTCAAAGGCTTGCCCCACCTGTCCGACCATCTCCTCAATGGGAATGTCATGGGGGGTGAATGTGCCGAAACCTGCATTTTCGGTCATGCCGATGCCGGTGCCGAATTTCGGGGCCATGGCAGCCATTCGTTTTAAAAAGCCGGTGTCCACGGCAGATCCGCCGTATGCCACAAATTCAAGGGAGGACAAATCATAGGCGTCATAGTCAGGCAGGTTCCATAGCATGCGGAACATGGTGGGAATCTGGCCTAGAGCCGTGACCTTGTGGGTCTGGATGGCCTCCAGACTGGCCTTGGCATCAAATATTCTCAAAAGAACGGTTTTGCCTCCCAGATAGAGGGTGGTCATAAAGGTCTCGGTGACACAGCCCACATGGGAGGGGGGCAGATTGACCAAACAGACAAAGTCCTCGCCTTTGACATCGCTGCCAAATCCCCGGGCCAGGACCTGGTTCTGGACAATGATGTTTTCATGGCAGAGCACGGCGGGTTTGGGTTCTCCTGTGGTGCCCGTGGTATAGATGATCAGGGCCGGGGTTCTTGTGTGGATGTTGGCATAGGCGCTTTTAAGCCTTCCTGTGACCATCTCCTTGAGTTTGAGCCAGATCAGCTTTTTTTTGTCCATCATATCGGTGATGGCCATGGCCCCCTGTGCAAGGTCTCCGGGTTTTGGATCCGGAGTGAACTGGATCAAATGCTTTACCGAGGGGCAGTCTTTTAGAACGGATTTTCCCACTTCCCTGAAATCTTTGACAGGGGTGTTGCCCAGAAAGAAAAAGGCCTTGGGCTGGATTTTATTGACATCCCTGACCACTTCAGATTCGGTGAGTCTGACATCCAGAGGCGCAAAAATCGCCCCGATTTTAAAACAGGCATACATGAGGATCATGTGCTCGGGCACCAGCACCAGCTGGGTGGCCACCCGGTCCCCCTCTTGGATGCCCATGTCCAGCAGGCGCAGGGCAAAAAAATCAATGAGCTGGGCAAATTTTTTATAGGAGATCTGTTTATTATCCTCATGCTGAACCATGGCCACATGGTCTGGCCGGGCTGCTGCCCATTTGTCAATGTAATCGTTGAGTCTGGCAAGTCTTTGGGGCGCTGTCATGAGGGGGTCCTTTCAATTTTCATATAGCCGTTGCGGATGGCTTTTTGGTTATCAGCATTGAGCACTTCAAAAAAAATATGGGTAAATCTATCTTCCTTTCGGGTCTCCAGGCAGCAGATGTCAATCTTGGTACCGGGCAGGACCATGCCGGTGAATGAACAGGCAATTTCCTTGACGGTTTCAGGGTCAGCCTCTGCCTCTGTGTTGATCAGTTCTCTGACCGCATAGGCCAGGGTGCAGGTGCCCTGGAGCAATATGCCGGGCAGGCCCACCTCTTTGGCAAATTTTGGAGAGGTATGAATGGGGAACTCAATATTGGTGCACCCGTCATATACATAGGGGGCCAGAGGATCGACCTGCAGCGGTTTTGTCCATGGGGGCGGGCTGCTGGGATCAGGCAGAGGCACTTGGGGCAGAGACTCTGATCCGGCGCCATGATCGCAGTCCACCCCCCTGAGCATGGCCCCGATGTGTTCGGTGAACACGGGCCTGTGTTTCTGGTCCGAAGCATTGATTTTGATTATCGCATGGGTACCTGCCCTGTGGGGGGCGATGGAGACAATTTCTCCGTCCAGAAAAAGGCTGTCTTCCGGCCGCACCAGGCGATGGATTATCAGGTGCTCGGTATAGTGGACCTGGGTGAAAAGCACCTCCTTGGGAAAATTGTCTGAATGGATAAATTCTCCCAGCCGGCTGAGCACGGGCCAGGTCACGGCCACAGGAAAGGTGGGGGGCGCCATAATTCCTTTTTCCCGGGTATCGTCAAAGTAAAGAGGGGTGTTATCCCCAATGCCTGCGGCAAAGTTGGTGGTCTGCTGCCAACAAATATCAGCGGTATGGGGTTTAAGCCGGGTTCCGACCATCTGACTGGAAAGCTTCATGGCGTTTCTCCAAAAACAAGGGCTTGATAATTTATATTCCGACCCCACCTAAATCACAGTCCCTGGCGTTTGTCAAAGCAAAAAGGGCAGCACCAAAGGCGCTGCCCTTTTATTTTTACCCTGGTCCAGCCACGAGGGCCGTTACAACAGGCTTTTAAGTTTTTCCAATATCATTTCTCCGGGGGCGCAATAGATAAAATCCGCATCCACCCTCTGCCATTTGTCTGACGTGATCTTGCCGATTTTTTTGGTGTAAAAGATTAAACGATAGTCTACAGCATCACTGTCTTCATCCTGGTAGATGACCTTGGAGACCGCAGGTTCCCCTACACCCGGGGAAAGGGCAAAGCCTTTTTTGTCTATAAATGTTTTACCGAACCGTTTATATTTCAGCTCAATACCGACCCTGGCGATCCCCATCTCTTCGAGCTCGTCAAGTTCGGCCTCGGCCTCAATGGTTACCGGTTTGATGGGGGCGGTGAGATCCACGGTCATGAGTTCCCCTTTTTTCCACTGGGGTTTTTTAGGATACAGATGCCCCCCTCTCAGGCTCCACTGGACGGCATAGTCATAGACCTGTTCATCATCACCCATGCGGGCGTAAGAGAGCATGGCGGTCTGCCCGTTTTCCTCCAGATACTTTTTGTCAATGGTCAGCTCGTCAATAAAGGGGCGCTGGCCTTTTCTGGGCACCCTGACCTGGACTGTGGCGTAATTGACCATCTCATTGAAAATATCATAGGCAGTCAGGCCGATGATAAACCGCAGCTCCCGTCTCTGGAAAAAAGGATCGTTCAGGTTGACCTCTGAGACCAGCTTGGGATTGTCCTTGTATTTGGCATACCAGGTGCCCACATTTCCGGTCATGGTGTGGTGTTCGTACCTTACTATCACTTTTTTCAGGCTCAGGGTCTGGGTGGAGGTCCGCTTGATTTCCTTTTTCTGAAAGACCGTGTACTTATAGTTTCTGGCTTTGGCTGCATTTTTCCGGTGCTGTTCTTCGGCAGATTTATCCGAGTCAGAATCTCCCTCGTCGGAGAGTTCCTCGTCCGTGGGTTCCCCCAGCCGTTTTTGCATATCAAAAAAGGATTCCAGCACAATTTTGTGAAGTCCTGATTCAACGATCTCCTTGTCTGCATCAGGCACATGCTGGACATAGTCAAAGGTGACCACTCCCGACTCCTGGAGGGTGTCAAGGGCCCGGGTCTGCTCTTCCTCGGTCAGGGTGGTGGTTTTTCTGGAGCTGACCTTAAAGAGGTTGTACCATTTGGGATTCCAATACTTTTTGACCTTGGTCTTTTTTTCCCTGGATTCGGTATGTTCTTTTTCAAGCAGGTGATATTTATCGTAGTTGATGGTTACCCTGACGTCATAGGCCGGCAGTTTGACCACGTATTTAAGATCAAAAACCACGGAGATATCTGTGGTGGGCTGTTCCAGGCTTTTGGCCAGCAGGGTGTCCCCGTAGGCGTCCAGTTTTGCTGCCACTGCAACCTTTTGCCCTTCCATTACAGGGGCTTTGCCAGAAGTCACCAGGGTTGAGGTGAACCCCTTGTCCGTTAAGGTGGCCGAAACCACGTTAAAGGAGTTGCCTTCCGCCCCGGTTTCCAAAGGCACTGCCCCTTTGAGCTTGGCGCCTTTGACCTTTTTTTTCAGCAGTTTTTCGGTTTCCTTGACCTGTTTTTTATCCAGCCCGTATTCCACCAGAAAATGGATGATGGCCCCTTCGGCACCGCCGTCTGCCACGGTTTTATCCGTTACAAACCTGACCATTGAAAATTTCGGGGTACCGTCCTTGTCCCTGGAGACCTTGGGATCTGCCGGAAGATAATAATAATTTTTTGATTTTTTGGCAGGATCTTTGGTGGCGGCTGGAAAACATCTGACCGTGGTGCCGTCGGACAACTTTACGTCAACATGCTGGCCGTATCGGATCCCTCCCACCTCCTTGACAGTGCTTGAAGAGGGAATGGTCTGGCTGGGACTGATCTGAAGGGGTTTAAACTGCTTCATATAGGTCATCTGCTCGGTGGCCCCTGACAGGGCAGGTAAAAGTCCCAGGATTCCCAACACCAGGACTCCTAAGCAAAATCTGTTCAGCTTCATTTTATCCTCCTTAAACTTAGGCCGCATTTTCGGCGGTTCCCAAAATTAAATCCCTGGGGGTGAAAGCACCAGGTAAGTATCATCAAGATCTGTCCACTCGCCTTTGTCAGGCGATCCTTTTGCCGGATACCAGTTCACCCTGAACTGGACCTGGGTCTTGGGATCATGGAAGAGCACCTGGCTTGATACAGACTCTGCATCCGTTGCCCGCATCACGGCAAAGCGCCCTTTTTTGTCCGTGCCGAATATGGTGTAGCGCATCTCAATGGTGGCGCTTCTCATATTGGCGTCTTCAAATAAAAACCGGTCTGCATCGATTTCAAGATCCAGCCGTTCCAGGGGCGGGGCAAGGGTGATAATGGGATCACTGCTGGGCAGCCATTTTCCAGGCTCTTCCGGGTCTCTGATCTTATGCCGGCCCTGGATGGACCAGATGGTGGAATAATTATAATTGAGCCAGTCCGATCCTTTTTCCCCCAGTCTTGGATATTTCCCAGTAGTGTCCGGTTAGGTTGTTGCATATAAAAAGCATCTAAAATCATTGAAAAAACAGTCTGTTTTGTGTTGACAAATGTGCGTAAAAATTTTTGTGCGCCTTGAAAATTTAACTCAAGGAGCTCAAATGACGCACATCTCAGTCCCTAAAAAACAACTACGGTCCCTGAACTTTGACAATTTCAGGTGCCCTCTGATAAAGTCACTTTCAAAAGCACCGGAATTACAATCTCGAGGAGACCGCCCTTTAAAAATGACATTCGAAGACCAGATAAATGCTTTGGTTTATTTCCATCTTCAGGAGCACAAGTCTGCCCGACATTTAATTCAGGATCTCAAGGAGAATGTTTTTGCTAAAGAAAATATTGCGCCAGACGGTGGTATCAGCCGTAGTAGTTTCTGTGAAGCCATCAATCACAGGGGACTCGAACAACTGCAATTTATCTTTGAGGATCTTTATAAACAGGCTCTTGAGTGTCATCCGGGTGAACACGCCGAGTTAGGAGAGTTGGTTTCCATTGACGGTAGTCTCATAAATGCAGTCCTTTCAATGCACTGGGCGAACTACAGAAAAGGAAGTAAAAAAGCCAAAGTACATTGCGGATTTGACATTAATCACGGAATCCCAAACAAAATCTTTTTGACTGAAGGCAACGGCGCTGAACGCACTTTTGTTCCCAAAATACTTTCCAAGGGGCAAACAGGTGTTATGGATCGTGGATATCAATCCCATAAAGAATTTGACCTGCTTCAGGAGCAAGGCAAACATTTTGTCTGCCGTATAAAAACCAGGACAACAAGAACAATTATTGATAACCACGAGACCCCTTCCGACAGCTACATTTTTTATGATGCACTGGTTAAACTTGGTACTCCGAATCAAAACCAGACGAAAAGGCCTGTTCGGGTTGTTGGCTATAAAATTGCTGGCGTCAAATACTATGTGGCAACTGACAGGCATGATTTAACAGCGGAACAAATAGCAACAATTTATAAACTCCGGTGGACCATTGAGGATTTTTTCAAATGGTGGAAAGAACATCTGAAGGTATATCATCTCATTGCCCGCAGTGAATACGGCCTTATGGTTCAGATTCTTGGCGGCCTTATCACTTACCTGTTACTGGCAATCCATTGCCAAAAACAGTTTAATGAAAAGGTCACGATCAAAAGAGTTCGGCAGCTGCGAACCGCCATTCTAAATGACCTGTTTGGCTGCGAGGAGCAGGGCTCTCATAGTTCAAACAGGGACAATATTGTCAAAGATCAAAAAATTATTGAGCAAGCAAAAACCTAACCGGACATCACTGGATATTTCCAGGATTTGCTCAATATACCCTGGCGGATATCCTCCCTTGTAAACACAAGTTCTCCTGTGGCATCGGCCCGGCCCTTGTAGATCTTTTGGATGGAGACCCCGGCAAAGTTCATGATTTTTTCAAATGCCCCTGAATATTCCCCGTCAATCCTGAAGAACAGCTCCTGTTTCTGAAAGGCGGGGTCTGCCAGGTTGACCACCCGGAACATGTCCGGATCCTTGCCAAAGGCCTGGAACAGTCCTGAAATATTGCCGGCCGTATCCACGGGCACCCGGATGACGGCCCGACGGTTTAAATTGATGGAAAATACGGCCCGGTTAATGTCTTTCCGGTTTTTAAGGACATATTGGTTGTCGGTGAAATATTTTTGGTTTCCCGTGGAGGTGAACAGCTTGGCCAGCCATCCTTTTTTCTGGCGGCCCTTGATCTGGCCGGATGCCACGGCTGTTTCCTTTTTAGGGATGGCCGTGAACCCGGTCTTCTGGTCAAATATGATTTCGGTGAGCTTGCCTGTGATAAGGTCCACCAGGGACTGCATGGCCTTGTTGGCCGTATCCTCGGGCATCCTGTCCATCACATCCACCTTGATGTCCCCGGTTCTCACCAGTTCATCCACAATATCCCTGACCTGTTTTCGGGTATACCCGTCCTGGCGGTTTTTGATTTTTGAAAAATGGGTGTACACCGTGGAGACTTGGGCATGGATTTTTGCCTCAAAAGAGGGAAGGCTGGCCTCATAATAGGTGCGAAGCGCCACCGAGACATCCGAGGTGGGTTTTTGTATGGACTCCCAGAGCAGGGTGGCCCCGTGGGGGGAGAGGGTGGCGGCCACGGCCGCTTTTGATCCAGGGGTCACAGGGGCTCTGCCCGAAGAGATGATACTGGTGGTGAACTTGTCATTGCTCAGGGTGCCGGAAATAATGGAAAAACTGCCCTCAGCCGCCTGTTTTAACGGAACAGGCCCTGCCAGCCGTCCCTTGGGCTTTATTTTTTTAAGTTCAGCTTCAAGTGCTGCCAGATCCTCTTGGGGCAGGGACAGGGAGATGAGCATGTGAAAAAGCCCGCCGCTGGTTTCGCCGCCTGGATCCACAAATTTGATCACTGAGAGTTCAAGCCCCCCGTCCTTGCGCTGGGAAACCCTGGGAGCCGGGGGGATATAGTAATAGTTGTGGGGATCGGCTGCATCCTGGAGTAAAAGAATCCCGTTGATCTGGAGGCGTCCTGCCTCGTAATTGACCAGGGCAAGGGCATTTAAAGGGAAAAAAATCAGGGCCAGGAAAATAAACAGTCCTGAAAATTTTTTATAAAAGGTCTGTGTCATGAGTTTCCTCCTTGGGGCAGCTCATCCCAGTAAAGAATGTCCCCTTCCAGTCTCTGGTCTTTTAATTCCAGGTTTTTGATGGTGGCCTGGGTGGCAATGGGTTTGTTGTTTATTCGGCTGCTCACCGTGACCAGGGCATGGCGGACCTTGGCCAGGCGTAATGCCTCTCCTTCCCCTTCTATGGTCAGCCCCTTGTACTGGTGGGGCGGGAATAAGGAGAGCATGGGGTTGGTCTCTTTTTTCCATGGAGAGCGGATATCCACCCCGCCGTGGAAAGACCAGATGACCTGGTATTCATAGCCCAGCCAGAGATCCCGGTTTGTGTCGCCTTTGTATCCGTAGCTGAGACTGAAGGCATTGGCCTTCTGGCTGAAGGTTTCAGGCGTAATGACAACCTCATCCATGGTGTTTTCTCCGGACTGGTGTCTTTTTTTCATCTTTACCGTGACAAAGTTGAGATATTTGGTAAATGTGGCCGCATCCTGGCCGTCCAGAGTAACCAGGATTTCCCGTTGCTTAAACACGGGATCATCAATGGTTATTGCCTTGAATATCCTGGCATCATTCTGATATCGCGAGTAAAGGCTGCCGATGTTTTCAGCCATGGTGAAGCTTTGTTTTTCAGACCGGAAATGATTCATCTGGTAAACCATTTTACCGCTTCGCTTGATGTTTTTCATCTTGTAGGAGGCCACCAGGGAGAACCCGGGCTTTTGGTTTGAGGCCTGTTGTGCCCTGCCTGAAGACGGGGCTGCCGCCCTTTGACCTGAACCGGAACTCCCTGACGCCGCCCGTGGTGTGGAGGCTGCTGCGGAACTGCTGGCCGGTCGGGCTGTTGGAGAGCCTGTCCTGCCGACCGAACTGCCCGGTGCTCTGCTGCTGCCGGATCCGGATGAGGGGGTGGATGACAGGGTATTGCCCGGGGGTGAGGTGGGTACCGGTGGCGGTATGGGCATGTCCAGGGCGCCCGTGCCCGGGGTAGTGGATTCGCCTGCCGCTTCAAGGCGGCGGTTCAGCGACCTGAGCCGGCCTTGGATTTCCTGTTCCCGCTGTCCTGAAGCCGGATGGGTGATTTGGTAATTTTCATAGGCCTCAATGGCCGCCCTTGTCTGGGCCGGGGCATAGTTGCTTTCGCTTGCCTCCTGGGCTGCCCGTCTGGCCCGGTTGTAGGCCTGGGCCGCGGTCTCAGGTGCGGTCTGGTCCGGGTTTTGTGCAAGACCCCTGGAAGGGATGCCCGAGGCCCGGGCTTCCATGCGGTCTGCCTCTGCCAGGCAGAGCCGGCCCCTTTCCGTCTGTCTGCCGTAGCGTTCTGCAGCTCTTCTGTAATAGTCTGCCGCCTCATCATATTGACCCAGGTGTTTGTGGCAGTTGGCAATATTGTTGGGCATGGCCCCGCCCGGTGTGGGTCTGCTCACCTTTACCTGGTGGATCTCTTCGGATTCCATAAAGGCATCAAGGGCCTGCTGGTATTCTTTATTATTAAAATGCTGCTCTCCCTGGCGGAAGAGTTCTCTTGCCTCTTGTTCCCCACGTGTCATGCCGGGCTGGGGTGGGCTCGCTGAACCGGTTTCTGATCCTCTTTGCTGGCTTTCGACCTGGTCTCCCTGTCCTGATGGCGTAACGCTGCCGGTTCCAGGCAAGGGCGGCAGGGTGGGGCCGACATCCCCTGCATAAGCCCGGGGCAGGAGCAGGCTGGACAAGATGTTTTCGGACAGGATGGTTTTGAGTACAGAGGCCATCATGGTCCTGAAATCAGGAGAATCAAGGTTAAGAGAGGATCGGCTTGAGAGCCTTGAATCCTTGATCATTTTCATGGCCTGGTTGAGGCTGGAGTACGAGTCTTTTTCAGCCGCCGCCCGGTTAAGTTCATCCACCGGTGCGGGGTCAAACATGACCTGGAGCAGTTTTGCATGGGCGCTTTCAACGATTTTATCCATACTGGCGTTTTCGCCCTTGGTGGTGATTTTAATGGCACCGTCCTGGCGAAGTTCTTGAAAGAGCATGTCCACGTCCGCCCCGAACCAGGAATATTTAACTCCCGCCTTGAGGCGTTTATGTTTTGACACCCTTGACCAGTCCGCTTCAATGGTGGCTTCATAGGGTTCTCTGACCCCGGCAAATTCCATGTCAAAAACCAGGGAGATGTCAGGTGTATCGCTTTTAAAGGATTCCCATAAAAGTTGGGCCCCTTCCCGGGACAGGGCCATGGACACGGCCGCCTTCTGACCTTCCATGAGCGGGGCCTTGCCAACGGCAACCGTTCTGACCAGGGTGTCCTGGTCCTGGGTAAAGGAGGTGATCAGGGCAAAGCTGCCCTTTCTGTATACAATGGGACCCTGGATGGTTGCTTCGGGATAGTCTTCCTGAAGCCTTCTTTCCGCTGCCCTGACCCTGTCTTTCGTTACCCCGTAGGTGACCAGGAAATGGACAACGCCCCCGCCCTGGGCGGCATGGGTCCCGGCCTTGCCCTGTTTGTCCGTGCGGCTGTACTTCATAAAAGAAAACTGGGGCCTGCCGTTTTTTTGGGCCAGCCGCGGCTGATCCGGCAGATAGTACCAAACGGCCGGTTCTTTCAGGGACTGGTAGCAGACCAGGTCCCCTGCTTTTTTCATCTTGTCCAGATTGATTTCCTGGCAGATGGCTGAGGTGGAAAAGACTGCCAGAAGAATCGGGACAAGGGCCAGCAGCCACAATCTTAAGTGTTTTTTGAGGTTCATGAAGCCCTCCTTGTTCTCTTTATTCATTGGTGTTCTGCTCATTTTCATCTTCAAGATCCTGCCCATGGTCATCTCCTCTGTAGTCGGTGATATCGAGCATGGCTTCGCCTTTTCGTTTGACCCAGGTGCCTTGTTGGGTGGTGCCGTCCATGTACACCCGTGTGATTCTTATTTTATATGCCGTGTCCAGGTCCTTGGCCAGCTTGAATTCCACCCTTGCCCTATAGTCGGATTCCTGATTAAAGGTTATGGTTTCCACCAGCGGGTTGCCTGTGGTGGGGATGGCAATGTCTATTACTTTGGAATAAAGGGTGTCATCCAGGTGTTCAAGGAAATCAAAGCAGAAAACATCGATTCCGGTATAGCCCCTGACCATTCTTCCATCCAGATCAATTCGCCTGAACAAAGAGGGGTAGGCCTTCATATCAAGGGTGATGGGCAGGGTGGCGCCCATGCTGACCCCTGCCTTTTCCCATTTTTTGTCCGGATTCTGCCTTACCCCTGAAAGGGTCTGGGTGATTTCCACACTCATGAGGGTCTGGCCGGCTTCAATGGCGCTCCAGAGGATTTCACTGACATCTGGAGCCAGGGAAAGGGAGATTTTTTTCCCAGACCATTGGCTGGGCTGGGACCAGTTGAGTTCTGTCTCTCCAAAGATCAGCCTGCCTTTTGTCTGTTCAACCGGCATGCTCCTGAGCTTGGGAAATTTGATCGGATGTTTTTTTTCAGGACAGATTTTATTTTCTTTAAGGCGGTGTTATCCCTTTGCCTGTGAAGGCCGATGTTTAATATCCCCTTGGCCCTGAATTCTGCTGCATCGGAGGTTTCCTTGCGGCCATGGTATCTGAAAAGGTCAAAGGATAGGTTGGGGATTTTGTCTTTGCCCATGTTCAGGGCAGGCGGGCCGGGACTGAGAAAAAAAGGGCTGATTTGGCATGGTCCCTGTAGACTCTTACCCCTTCAATGTCTGAAAAATCATCCAGGTTGGGAGAGGCAAAAAGACGGGCTGCCGTGAAAACAAGGGTGAGGATAAAACCGAGTCGTTTCATTCCTGGGTCCCGGCAGTGTCCATAAAGGGTTCAAGCTGGCTTGATCCGAAAAAGCAGCTCAGTGTTCTGGCATCGGTCCAGAGATCCTGGACCATGGCAGTGCCCTCATTGGTGATCAGCTTGATTTTGTACCGGAATAAAAGGGGGTCTTCCCCCTTTCCCTGGGGCTGGTAAATGACAATTTCCTGGCTGGTGTTTTCCTCCTGGGTCAGCTGGGTTTCCCTCACGGCCACGGTACCGGGTTCTGCCGCAAAATAAGGGCTTTTGATCTGGACAATAATTTTGTAGATTTCAAGATCCTCAAATACCGAAGGAATGGCCTCCAATTTAATGGGACTGCCTGCTGCCGTTCCCACACCCTTGCGAACATCATGGTCAATGCCTTTGATACAGTCCGTACATCCCGTGTCCAGAGAGGATCCCAGCCAGGCCATCATGATGTTGGGACCCAGGACCTTGGATGCAGGGGGAAGTTTAAATGATTTTTCTTTGCCCGGAGAAAGGGTGGAGGGCTTGAGGGTTTTGGAGATCCGTTTGAGATTTCCTCCCTTGACTGCGTACCCGTTGATGGATTCAAGGGTGATGGGAAAGGGGGTGATATTTTTAAGCACTCCAAGGGGGCGGTTTTCGGTCCATTGGAAAAACCCGTTTGTTTTTTTTCCGGTAAAACTTAAGTATTGGAGTAAAATGGGAACAGGTACAGAGGCTTCTCCCACCATGACCATGAGGTTGCCGGTAAGCCCTTCCCTTTTAATCTGGGCCAGAACCTCTTCGGTTTCATCCGGGTCCAGAAGCAGGGTCAGCCTGAAGGATTTTTTAAGGTGGGAGGGCAGGGTCAGATTGATTCTTTCCGGGGTCAGGGAGAGTCCTGCCGCCATGGTCTGAACATCTGCGGTTGCCCCGATTCCGGAGATGGATTTTAAGATGAGTTTGTCACCGGGCTTAAGGTCAAAGGCCTGCTTTAATATACTTTTGAGCAGGGCAATGTCCCCTGGATGATGGGGGGCGGCAAGTTCTGCGGTCAGCATGACCGAGGGCCCCTCATCTTTTTTAAGGTGGTTGTACTGGACATTGAGTCCGTATCCTGTGCCCTGCTTGTGGACCAGGCGAAATTCTTTGGGAAGATAATAAAAGACATTGCCGGCTGCCTTGTCCTGGAAGATGAGGTGGGGGTCCCAGCCGCAGGTGACGGAAAGATCCTCTAAAAGGGCGGCATCATCAATGATATCGGCCAGGTCAACAGAGGCCTTAGGATCCGGTCCCTGGGGTTTTACAGGGGCCGGCGGGACCAGGGGGCGCAATTTGAGGTTGAGCTTTGGCGGCTGCTTGATCATGACGGCGGTTACAGGCTTAAACTGGCGGACCTTGATGGGCTGTGCCAGTTTAAAGGTGTTGAGCTGGGGGCTGGTATCTGCCCCGAAACAGGGGGATGCCAGAACAAGAGAATGACAGAGCAAAAGAAAAATAAAACAACGCATCATAGGCCTCCGGAGAAAATGTCCTAAAATTATGGGTATTTTAATTTTATGGTGAGAAATTAAATCCTTGGCTTATTGGGTCAGTCTGGGTTTTACCCATACAGCCCAGTCCTGGGTACTGGTTTTTCCGGTGTGGACCAGAATGCTGATCTGAACTTTTTGGCCTGCCCAGCGGGAAAGATCAGCATCTATACTCGCATAGGTATTGACTCTCACCCTTTTGCTTGCCAGTCTGTGGGTTTTGGTGCCGGTCTTGACCGAGACCAAAAAGGTTGCCCCGTCTGATCTGCTGGCCCCTTTGAGAAAGCCGACCACTGATTTAAAGTGAAGGTTGGGGCCCAGGATTATGGCAGGATAAACTCCTTGTATCCATCCTCCGGGCGTCCACTGGGGATGGGTCTGAAGCAGGCTGATGGCGGTGTTGCCCGTGCTCAAGGCCGCTTTGGGTATCTGCCGGACAAAGCCCCGCTTGTCATTGGTTTTTCCGGGATATGGCAGAGCGCCTGCCTTGCTTTTCCACTTTGCAAATCGTGCGTTTTTATACAGGTCATAGGTTTTGACTGTCTTGACCGGCATGGCCATGGTCGCCCCAGGCGTGACCTGGGTCACCGTCCTGGCCGCTGTGGGAGGTGCTGGCTGGGCAGATGCCACGGCTGCAGTTCCGGCGGCCTGGGGGATATGGGGTTTGAGAACCATGCCCGGTTTTACAAAACCAGGGGAAGGAGCACTGGCCGCACCGCCCGAGTCTGCCACGGCCTGGCCTTCTTCAAGCTCTATCCCGTCGCTTTCCTGGGCCGAGTCATTTCCGGCAGTCATGGTTTCCTGGTCCGGGTCACTGGAATTTGTCCACACCTTTGGCAGATCGTAGATAATTTCTCCAAAGGGGCGGTCCGGGTTGGTCCCCCTGATCAGGAAAAGCCGGATCTGGTCTGACTGGACCTGGGAGGACGTGGTTCCCCACCCGTCATCTTCCCCGGCCGAATTCCAGCCGATGGTCAGCCTTGCCTTGCCGTGGCGTCCGGTTACAGCGGAAAGGGTGTTCTGAAATCCCTCAAGTTTTTCGCCGAATTGCCTGACTTCCCCTTGAACATGGACATTATCGCTGCGTTTTACATTATCATAGGTCACCTCAAGGACAATTTTGTTTCCCCGGCGATCTAATAGTTTTATATCGCCGAGACGTCCTTTATAGTTTCCGATAAATTCGTCAATACCTTCGCTGAGAAGGCCCATGAGTTCTTTCATGAAATCATTGGAGGCGCCAGAGCCTGAGGACTCTCCCATGGGAGACTGCCCCTCCATTTCTGCCAGGGCTAAGGGCGTAATTGAAACACAGCATATGAATACCAGGAAAATTAAAAACAATCTGTTTAATTTCATGAGAAGACCTCCTGCACTTGAAACGCCAAGGGTTAAAGGATCGTTAATTTTAGATGGTCGAATTTACTATATAAAGCCAGGTAAGTGCTGTTAATGATTAGTCGGTTTTAGGCGATGAGATGAGTCTTTTATTTCGCCATGATGTTTTGGGGTAACAGGGAAAAAACATGATAAGAGGGAAAATTGTTTACAGGACGATTGCATATGGATTCCGGGGGGATCCGGTTATGGATAAAATAGGTAGGAAGAAAACGTATTTGGAAGAGATGGAATTTTTCCCGCGGCACGGGCCGTTCATGGATCTTATCTGCATTGGTTCTGAAATTATTTTGCCGGCCTATGGAATCTTTAGAAAAAAACAGGTATAGATTAGGTTTTAACTCAAATGTATTCCATTGGATCTGGAGGAAAGGAAATGAAAAAAGTAGGAATGGTCGGCTGGCGGGGCATGGTAGGTTCTGTGCTTATGGAAAGAATGATGGCGGAAAATGATTTTGAACAATTTACCCCGGTTTTCTTTACCACCTCCCAGGCCGGACAAAAGGCACCTGATGTGGGTAAAGACGTGCCGGCCCTCATTGATGCCCATGATATCGATACCCTGATGGAGATGGATATTGTGGTTTCCTGCCAGGGCGGGTCATATACTGAAGCAATCCGCCCCAAGCTTGCGGAAAAAGGCTGGAAAGGCTACTGGATTGATGCGGCCTCCACCCTGAGAATGGATGATCAGAGTATCATTGTTCTGGATCCGGTGAATCTTAGTGTGATCGAAGAGGGCCTTGCCAGGGGGATCAAAAATTATATCGGCGGCAACTGCACGGTTTCCCTCATGCTCATGGCCCTTGGCGGGCTCTTTGAAAATGATTTTGTTGAATGGGTGACCTCAATGACCTACCAGGCCGCCTCCGGAGCGGGCGCCAAAAACATGGAAGAACTCGTGGCCCAGATGAGGGCCATTGGAGACCAGGCCGCTCCGGTTCTGGACAATCCCGGTTCAGCCATTCTGGATTTGGACCGGAATGTGACCCGGACCATCCGGTCCAAAGAATTCCCCGTGGACAACTGGGCGGTTCCCCTGGGTGCCAGCCTGATTCCCTGGATTGACCGGGCCATGGAAAACGGTCAGACCCGGGAGGAGTGGAAGGGGTTTGTGGAAACCAATAAGATCCTGGGCAGGTCTGACGCCCCCATTCCCATCGATGGCCAATGCGTCCGCATCGGGTCCATGCGCTGCCATTCCCAGGCCTTTACCATTAAGCTGAAAAAGGATATCCCCTTAGACGATATCAATGGGGCCCTGGCCGCCAACAACCGATGGGTGAAGCTGGTGCCCAATACCAAGGAAGACAGCATTGCCCAATTGACTCCGGCCTCTGTCACCGGCACCCTGACCGTGCCTGTGGGACGGGTCAGGAAGATGAGTCTTGGGGATGATTTTCTCACGGCTTTTTCCGTGGGAGACCAATTGCTCTGGGGAGCGGCAGAACCCTTACGCAGAATTTTAAATATTATTCTTTAGCCCGGTTTAGGGCAAGGTGAATTTTTTTTGATCGTCAAAAGCCCTGATCCATGGTCAGGGCTTTTTTTACGGCAGACTCACAGACAGACAAAGCCCCTGGTCCGTATTCTGGGCCTGGATTTTTCCCTGGCAGCGATTTACCTGTTTTTTGGCAATGGTCAGGCCCAGGCCGGATCCGGGTGCCAATTGGCCTGAGACCCTGAAAAAAGGGTTGAATAATTTATCAAGATCCTCTTTTGACAGGGGCTTTCCCGGGGTGGTCACCGAAAATTTGAGCCCTTTTTTCTTGCCGGGCCGGGCATGGACACGGATGGTTTTTCCGGAATCCGTGTATTTGACGGCATTGTCTAAAAGGTTGGACAATACGGATTTGAGAACGGATTTATCCTGGTTTACCTCGACTGCCCCTTGTACGTCCAGGTCCAGGGTGAGCTTGTTTTGCTGTAACAAGGGCTGGTAGGAGAGAATTTCTTGGTCCAAAAATTGTGCAAAGCTGAAGGTCTCCCTGGCCAGGGAAGACTCCTGGTAATTCATTTTGGACAAGGCCAGCATTTCCTCTACCAGGGTATCCAGGTTCTGGATATCTGCCCTGGCTCCGTCCTGGTCCAGTTTGTCCTGGATGAGTTCCTTGGACACCCTCAGCCGGGCCAGGGGTGAACGCAGCTCGTGGGAGACATTGGCGGTGAGTTCTTTGGCATTGTGAATCAGGGTTTCCAGCCGGGCGGCCATGTGGTTGAACGAATCCCCGAGTTTGGCAATTTCATCGTGCCCCTGGATGTGGGTCCTTACGGCCAGATTCCCATCTGCAAATTCAATGGCTGACCGGTTGAGCCGGTTGATCCTCAGGGTAATCAAAGAGGCCATGGGAACGACCAAAAGGGCCACCACTCCTCCGATGATGAGAATACCCATGAAAAAAAGACCTTCGGGGTGATCCGGGTGCCGGGTATCATAGTAGAGGTGAAGGCGGAGTTCGTCTTTGCCCGACCGGATGGGAATGGTGGCATAGTACTTGATCCACTTGAGGACAAAATGATACAGGGTGATTCCGTTTTCGTGGTGCACCTGGCGGTGAACCCCTTTCACGGGCATGCCTGTCTGACCTTCAAAGGTCTTGAATAAAACGGTTTCCCCGGGATCGGTAATCCATATTTTTACCTCAAACAGGGAGGAAAAGGTGTTAAACAGCTTGAGAAGATCCGGGTTGTTTGTCACAGGCTGGTCCGGATGCAGGTCAATGGTTTCCTGAACCCTTGACCGGACAATCTGGAGTTTTGAAAAGGTCTGCTGGTCCAGCAGGTCTTTGTAAGATTTTCCCGCGGTTAAAATAAATAAAACCAGGATCAGGACAATGGTGACCAGGAGCAGCCCGAGAAAGGAGACCAGGATTTTGGTATACAGCCGCCTGATCTTCATTATAGGTCCACAAACATATACCCTGTTCCCCATACCGTCTTGATGCGCGCGGGAGCTGCAGGATCTTTTTCTATCTTGGCCCGGAGCTTTGAAATATGGATATCCACACTTCGGTCAAAGGCCATGAAATCCTTGCCCTGGGCCATGTTCATAATCTGGTCCCGGCTGAGCACCGCATTGGGGTTTTTCATGAGGACTTCAAGGATATTGAACTCGGTGGTGGATAATTCAACTGCCCGGTCCTGGAGGGTCAAAGATCTGGCGGCCCGGTTCAGTACCATATCCCCGGAGCGGATCAATCTTTCTTCCCCAATAGGCTCTGTTCTGTCCTGCCGTCTTAAGATGGCCCGGATTCTGGCCAGAAGTTCTCTGGGATTAAAGGGCTTGGGCAGGTAGTCATCCGCCCCCAGCTCCAGGCCAACGATCCGATCGGTGTCATCCCCCTTGGCTGTGAGCATGATGACAGGGGTTGAAAATTGAGTTCTGATCTCTTTGAGAACGGTCAGTCCGTCCTTGCCGGGCAGCATAATATCCAGGATAATGAGATCCGGGGCTGTTTCCCGTATGGTTTTTATGGCCTGGGTCCCTTCCCCCAGGGCAGATACCTGGAATCCGTTTTCTCCAAAATATTCAAAAAGCAACTCTATGAGCTTGATATCATCGTCTATGATCAAAAGTGTCTGGGTCATGGCTCTTTTCCCTTTGTTCTCTTTATTACTATTGATTTACAAAGTTTTACAAGACGATAAACAAATTTTTATATTTTCCCCTTAGCCTGGGGCTATTGTCAAAAAGGGTTAGTAATCCAAGGATTTAATAAAACTCAAGGATGGCAGCCGATGGAAAATGTGAATGCATCAGGAATGATTCCCCTGTTTTTATCTCGTAGTATTGATTCGGGAAAAGATAGCGGAAACGCTTTGGACAAGATAGTTCCTCTCCCTGAAAAGAGGTGTGTGCTCGTGGCCTGTGCAGGCGCCGGCCATGTCTTGTCAGAGACGGTCAAAACCATGGCCCATGGATTTGACCGGAAAAATGCCATGACCACGGTGTGCAAGATTGTGGATCGATCCGACCCCTTAAGGGACCTTGCCGGCTATGACGGGGTGTTCATCGGTATTGCACCGGACCGAACCGGAAGCACGAAAAAGGCATTTTCCTTTATCCGCAGTCATCTGGATGACTTGGCAGCCATGCCCGTGGCCCTGTTCTTTCTCTTGTCCCATGCCCCAAAACTCGGGGTCCAAGACCCTGTGTTTAAAGGCCTTTCCAGGATGCATCCCCTGGATGTGCAGAGTTTTGACCGTTCATCTGCCTGTCTTGGGGCGGAGGTGACAGACTGGGCGGAAAATAAAATCTGGCCCCTCATGGAAACCGGGTGGCTGGCAGACTTGATTTTTCCCGAACCTGTTCTGGCTGACGCTCGGTCCGAACCTGTTCTTTCCATTGCCTAGACAATTTTAAAGAGCAGATTGGCTGATAAAAGAATCAAATAAAGGGGCCATGACCTGGCTTGCCATCATCATCAATTCCGGGTGCCATTGAATCAGGTCAATGGGAAGGCAGGTATGCTCGGCCGCCTCAATGACCCCGTCCGGAGACTTTGCACAGATTTTCAGGCCTTTTCCAAGCGCCTTTATGGACTGGTGGTGCCTGGAATTGACATTGAGCCTTGGCCCGAACATTTCATAGAGTCGGGTATGGGGTAAAATGTCTATGGGATGGTCAGTGCCGAAATGAATTTTTTGCTGCATATGGCCCAGCACCGGTCGGGTGAACTGGGTGGGAATATCCTGGAACAGGCTGCCGCCCAGGCCCACATTAATGACCTGGGCCCCCCGGCATATACCCAGTACCGGAGCCTTTTTTCCATGGCAATATTTAGAACCGCCAGCTGGAATTCATCAAGGTCCCGGTCCACTCTTCCAAGTTCGGAAATGGGCGCTTCATTAAAATAGGCCGGGTCCAGGTCAAATCTACCGGGAAATAAAAATCCCCTGGCCGGCATGGCCATTTCCTGAATTAGGGAAAGATCCCGGGTAAAGGGCAGGATATAGGGAATCCCCCCGGCCTGTTCAATGGCATGGATATAGGTGATTGGAATACTGACGGCCGGCATATTGGAGCGGTTTTTATCGATATGTGCGACAATGGCAATAAAAGGGGCCAATGGGTTATCCTTAACAATAGGTGCAAATTTAAACATTATACCAAAGCGCCGGCAGATGGACAAGGAGTTGACAAATCCTTAATCTGAGTCATGTTTGATAAATGAATACTCTAAACACAGGGGGAAGTCATCCCCCCCACCCTCTGGAGCTGCTGGCCCCGGCAAAGAATCTGGAACTGGGCAAAGAAGCGATCAACCACGGGGCGGATGCCGTATATATTGGGGCAAATCAATTCGGGGCAAGGGCAGCCGCCGGAAACACCATGGCTGATATTGAGGCCCTGTGCGCCCATGCCCATAAATATTTTGCCAGGGTCTATCTGGCCTTGAATACCCTTCTTTTTGACCATGAGCTGGCATTGGCCCGGACGTTAATTGATCAGGCCTGGAATTCAGGGGTGGACGCCCTGATCATCCAGGACATGGGGCTGCTGGAAATGGACCTGCCGCCCATCCCCTTATTTGCCAGTACCCAGACCGATAACAGAACCCCTGAAAAGGTGAAATTTTTGGAGCAAAGCGGGTTTTCCCGGGTGATTCTGGCCAGGGAACTGGGGATTGGCGCCATTGAGAAAATTCGCAGGAATACGCGGATAGATCTGGAAACCTTTGTCCATGGCGCGCTTTGTGTGTCATATTCGGGCCAATGCTATATGAGCGCTGCCATCGGCAACAGGAGCGCCAACCGGGGGGAATGCGGCCAGCCCTGCCGTCTGCCCTGGAATCTTCGTTCAGACCAGGGCAGGGTTCTGGCTGAAAATAAATATTTGCTCTCTCTCAAAGATATGAACCGGGGGGATCACCTGGCAGCCCTGGCAGGGGCCGGCATTACCTCGTTTAAAATCGAAGGCCGGCTCAAGAATATAAACTATGTGAAGAATATTGTTGGATTTTACCGTAACCGCCTGGATCAGCTTCTTGGGGAGGATGCTCGTTTCACCCAAGCCTCTTCGGGAGAAACCCGGCTTTTTTTTACCCCTGACCCGGTTAAAACCTTTAACCGTAAAGAGACGGATTATTATTTGTTCAAGTCCCGCCATCCGGTTCATTCCTTTAATACCCCTAAATCAATGGGAGAAAAAATCGGAACCGTTAAAAAAATTACCCCTGAATGGGTAAGCCTTGTCCGGGACCATGACCTGCAAAATGGCGACGGGATATGTTTTTTGGATAAACAGGGGCAGCTTTCAGGATTCCATGTCAACCGGGTGGACAACGAGGGCCGCTTGATTTTGCCGGGCAGAACCTCAACCAAGAAAACAGGGCTTTTTCCCGGGGCTGTTTTGTTTCGCAACCATGACCAGGCCTTTTTAAAACAGATGGCCGGCAGGACGTCAGAACGGCGGATTCCTCTGGATATGGTTTTTTTTGAAACCGATCAGGGGGTTGGAATCGATGCCCGGGACCAGGACAATATTCAAACAAGAATACTGCTCGAGATTGATAAACAGCCTGCCCGGGATCCTGCCCGGGCCATGGAGGTGATACAAAAGCAGCTGGGAAAACTGGGGTCCAGTATCTTTTTTATGAACCGTCTTGAAATCCAGTCTGAGCCTTATTTTCTCCGGGCAAAGGATTTGAACCTGCTCAGGCGCAACCTTGTCCTGGCCATGGAAGAGATGCGGGCCAACGCCTATGCGCCGGTTCAGGCCCCTGTCCGGCCTGAGTCGGTTTTTTATGGTTCAACCGATCTGGATTTCAGGGCCAATGTGGCCAACCATCTTGCTGAAAAATTTTACAAAAAACGGGGGGTCACCACTCTGGCGCCTGCCTTTGAACTTTCCCTGCCCGGGCCTTTGGCCCCTGTTATGACCACAAAACATTGTATCAGATACGGTCTGGGGCTTTGTGCGGGAAAGAAGAAAAATCAGAAAATAGAGTTGCCCCCTCCCATGATTCTGGAAAATAAAAAGGCCAGATTCAGGGTCATCTTTAACTGCGATTGCTGCGAAATGCAGATTTTAAAGATGGATGATTCAAAATAAGCCCTGGATACTATTGTGCGGCCATGATTTTGCAAATTTATTTCCACAGATTATAAAAATGGTGAACCGGGCCGTGGCCCCTTCCCGTGGTATAAGAGGCCCCGGCCTTTAAGGCACCTGTAATATAGGTTTTGGCCTGTTCAACAGCGGTGACAAGATCGAGGTCCTTGGCAAGGCCTGCGGCAATGGCAGAGGAAAGGGTACACCCGGTGCCGTGGGAATTGGCTGTCTCTATGCGGGGGCCTTTCAGGGGGGTCATGGCATTGTTTGCCGCGTCAAAAAAAAGGTCATGGCTGGTTTCTCCCTGAAGATGTCCCCCTTTGACCAGAACATTGGCGGCTCCGAGATCTGCCAGGGCTTTTGCTGCAAAAGGCATCTCTTTGGCGGTCTCAATATTCTGGCCTAAGAGCACCGAGGCTTCGGGCAGGTTCGGGGTGACGATCGTGGCCAGGGGCAAAAGTCTCTCTTTTAAAGCGGCAACAGCATCCTCGCGTAAAAGCGTATCCCCGCTTTTGGAAATCATCACCGGATCCAGGACCACATTGGAACAGCCCCATTGCTCAAGTTTGGCTGCCACGGTTTCGATCACCTCGGGAGAGTGGAGCATCCCGATTTTTACGGCATGGGTGCCGATATCTTCCATGACCGCATCAATCTGCCTGCCGATGAATTCCGGGGGGGCAGGAAAAATACCCGTGACCACCCGGGTGTTCTGGGCGGTCAGGGCGGTAATGGCGGACATACCGAAAACGCCCAGGGCGGAAAAGGTCTTGAGGTCGGCCTGGATACCCGCTCCTCCGCCGGAGTCGGATCCTGCAATGGTCAATGCGCAAAAATATGAACTCATCTTTTGTCTCCTTTTTATTTCTTTTGAAATTCCATGTTGAGCCTCTGGACGGCATCAAAGGGCGCTTTTGCCCCGCAGACGGCAGAAACCACGGCAATGGCGTCAGCCCCTGCCCCTGCCGCCGCCTCTGCATTGGTCTGGTTTAAACCGCCGATGGCCACGATGGTGTGGCGGGAAAATCCTTGGATTCGTGCCAGCCCCTCAAGCCCCCAGGGGGATTTGGTGTCTGTTTTGGTGGGGGTTGAAAAAACAGGGCTGACCCCGATATAAGAAAGGTCCATGGGTTGAGCAGCCTCAACATCTTCCCAGGTTTCAACCGAGAGACCGATGATGGCGTCGGGGCCTAAAAGCGTTCTGGCTTTTGAGTAGGGCATGTCGTTTTGTCCGATATGGACCCCGTCCGCCTTGGCTGCCAGGGCAATGTCCACCCTGTCATTGATGATCAAAGGGATGGAATACGCTTTGAGTAAAGCTTTCAGGGCCAGGGCCTTGTCCAGAAATGTCCGGGTGTCTGCATTTTTTTCCCTGAGCTGAACCGCACAGACACCGGCTTTGGCCGCATCTGCCACCACGGTCTCAAGATTGTGGTAAAGACAATCCCCGGTCACCAGATAAACCCCCTGGAATCGGGCGTTTTTTTTCATGGTGATTCTCCTCAACCCCTTAACCGGGTTTGAATATCATTTTCAGAGATCTGGTAGAGGGCATCGATAAACGCGACCTGGAAACTGCCCGGCCCTTTTGCATTTTCTGCTGCCATTTCCCCTGCAATACCCATGACGGCCATGGCATGGGCCGCGGCTTTTTTATAATCAAGATTGACTGCGGCAAAGGCACCGCAGAGGGCGGTGGCCGTGCATCCAAGTCCTGTGACCCTGGGCATGATCTCATGTCCGTTGTCTATGGTTGCCAGAAAATCCTTGGCCAGGATATAATCAGTCTTTCCGGTGACACAGATCACGGATTTAAAGACCGTGTTGAGATTTTTGGCCGATTCAATGGCCTGGTCCGCCCCTGAGGTGGAGTCCACGCCTCGTGTGGTAACCCCGGCCTGGCTCAGGGCCATGATTTCAGATCCGTTACCCCGGATGATTTCAGGGGGGGCCTCTTTTACAAGATCTCTTGCCGTATCTGTCCGATAGGGTGTGGCCCCGACCCCCACGGGATCCAGGACAATGGGGGTGGCGTTTTCCTTGGCTTTTTTGGCCGCCTTGACCATGGACCGCACCCATTCAGGACTCAGGGTGCCGATGTTGATGACCAGGGCGCCTGCAATACTGACCATATCCTCCACCTCGTCCTCGGCATGGGCCATGACCGGTGAGGCGCCCAGGGCTAATAGTGCATTGGCCGTATTGTTCATGACCACGTAATTTGTGATGTTGTGGACCAGGGGGCTTTTTTGCCGAATGGACCAGATGTCTTTATAAATTTCAGCTGGATTTAATTGCATGTTTTTTTCCTAACCTTAGCGTTGTATGGTGTTTTTTATCCTTAAATGTATATCTTATTTCCAGGTATGGATGAGCCGGGCCGTATCCACCCTTGCCTTGATCAATCCGTATTTCAGAGTAAAGTCGGCAAAGGCCTGCCATTTTTCAGGGTCGTGTTCCTTTTGTCCTGCAAAATAGGGCCGGGTCAGTTCAAAGGCCGCGGTTTCAACGGTCGTATCCGCCTGGGGAACCGCTGCCAGATAAATACCCATGGCCATCTTTGGATCTGTCTGGATTTGGGCCATGGCCATGCGGATGGCTTTGACAAACCCGTGGATGGCCTCTTCTTTTTGGGCCAAAACCTTGGCACCTGCCACAAAGATCAGCTCTTCATAGTCTGGGATTCCGTATTTTTCCAACTCAAAGAATCGGGCCTCGTACCCGTGTTTTTCCATACCCACGGTTTCATAGGTCTTAAACGGGCCCATAACAGCCGCCACTTTTTTGGAAACCAGGGCGGGCAGAATGGTAAAGCCCACATTCACCGGTGTGAATTCTTTTATCCCGTTAATATCGGCAAAGGCCTTGAGCAGGACATCCATGAGCCCGGGCACCGTATATCCGATCTTTTTTCCGGACAGGTCCGAGGGGATCTTTATGGATGGGTCCAGAAAGAGCAGGGTGGTCAGGGGATGAACCACCAAAGGGGTCACCGCCCTCAGGTCCAGGCCCTGGCCGGCCGCAATAATGGTCTGGGGCTGGTAGGAGACGGCCAGGTCCACGTTGCCGGAGGCTGCCAGCTTCAGGGCATCCGAGGTCTCAGAGGGAGTGATAATCTCCACCTCAACGCCCTGGTCTGCAAAATATCCTGCATCCCGGGCAAGGTAGATGGGCAGATGATCCACATTGGGAAACCAGTCCAGCATGAGTTTGAGTTTTTCAGCAGCCATTCCAGAAACAGGTACAAGGAGGATCATCGCCAGCAGCAGCAAAATACAATTTTTTTTCATCTTTATATCCTTATGTTTGTAAGTTGGGATAGAGGGTAAATTTAGGGTATCCCGTTTTTTAATTTTTCCATTTAACCCATCGTTTTTCAGCAGCGCCCACCAGGATCCAAAGCCCTAAGCCCATGGCGGTGAGCCAAAGAATGGCGGCAAAGACAAGATCGGTCTGGAGCCGTGCATTGGATTGGATCATGAGATATCCAAGGCCCTGCTGGGCCCCCACCCACTCTCCGATCACCGCCCCGATGGTGGCCACGGTCACCCCCATTTTCAGTCCTGAAAAAAACTGGGGCAGGGCCCAGGGCCAGTAAAGCAGGCGCAGTTTCTGACCAAAAGAGGCCCCCATGAGCCTGAACAGCATTCTGAATTCAGGATCACAGCTTTTTAACCCGGAGAGCAGACTGATGGTGATGGGGAAAAAAATAATGATCCAGGCCATGAAGACCTTGGAGGCTATGCCGTATCCCAGCCAGACCACAAGCAAAGGCGCCAGGGCAAAGACGGGCACGGCCTGGGACGCCACTAAAAATGGGGCCAGCCCCTTTTCAAAGCCGGGATTGGCAAACATGAGAATGGCCAGGGGCACGGCTGTGATCAATGCCAGTCCAATGCCCAGAAGAATTTCCATGAGCGTGGTCAGGGCATGGGGCAGAATCATAGGCGCCCGGGTCAGGGCCGTTGAAACAATTTCAGAGGGCAGGGGCAGGATAAAGACGGGAATCCCGGTCATCCTGGCCCATGCCTCCCAGAGGCCTAAAAGACCTAGGCACAGACAAAGGGCAATGAGATTAGCCTTTGACATGGTCAATATCCTCCTGGAGCCGGGTCATCATATGGGCTTTGGCCGCGATGAGGTCCGGATGATCAAAGGCTCTGGGCTTGGGCAGTCTGGGCACAAAACGTTCAACAATGGACATGGGCCGCGGCCCTAAAAGACAGATTTCATCCCCGAGGACCAGGGCCTCTTCTATATCATGGGTGATCATGAGAATGGTTTTGCTGAACTCGGATTGGAGCATGAGCAAAAGGGTCTGCAGGCCCTGGCGGGTAATGGCGTCCAGAGCGGACAAGGGTTCGTCCAAAAGGATGAGTTCCCGCCTGAAAATCAAGGTCCTGACCAGGGCACACCGCTGGCGCATCCCGCCTGAAACCTGGTTTGGGTAGTGGTTTTCATACCCCTTAAGCCCCAGGCGTTCAAATAATGTCTTGGCCAGGGCCTTGTCTTTTTTGATGTCAAAAGATCGGGTTTTTCGGGTTCTGGCAGGCAGCAGACTGTTGTCCAGAAGGGTAAACCAGGGTAACAGCAGGTCTTTTTGCTGTATATAGGCGGCATGGTTCTGAACATGGTCAAGGGGGCGGCCCTTCCAGAAAATCGTTCCCCGGTCCAGGGCGGTGATTCCGGTAAGCCCGTTGAACAGGGTGGATTTCCCGCAGCCGGAGGGGCCGACCAGGACCGTGAATTGTCCCGGCTGAACCGTGAGATTAAAGGCCTTGAATATGGTCTGGTTGTCAAAGGATTTGCCTGCGCCCGTGACCTCAAGCATGGTCTTGCCCCTCAATAAGATGTTATGCGCTCAGACAAAGGTCCGGAGGGGAAAGGGCTTTCCTTCGCCAGAATGATCTGGATCAGGTTCCAGGGGTCGAAACAAGGGTCTGTTTCCTCTCAGCCGATTTTTATCAACTCCCCCAGCCTTTTATTGACGCTGCAATTGTTTGGCAAAATTACCATGGGGCCGGGGCCTTGTCAAACAATACCCCTAGGGGGCACAAAAATTTAAGATAAACGATGGCCCTCGCTGAATTTAAACAGAACAGTCTTGAAACAAGGTGTGGCCCAGGACTGTACATTGGAAAATCCCATGGCAAACCCAGGACGTTATTTTTTGTTTCCTTCGGGCTGGATGGGGCCTGTCACCATGATGGGGGAGGCATCGAGTTTTTCGGCAGCCATCAGGGAAACCACCCGTTCAAAGGCGCTTAGAATCATCATCTGTTCCCAGTCTTCTGTCTTTGAAAACCGGCTGGTAAAAACATCTTGAAGCGGAGAGGGGGTGTTTTTCATGATCTCCTGTCCGGCCGGGGTTAGGGAAAGGCCGACAGATCTTTTGTCATCTTCCCGTTTTTTTCTGGCAATCAGCCCCTTGCCCTCAAGGCGCTTGGAGATGTCCGTAACAGTGGCCTGGCTCAGGCTGGTGGTTTTTGACAGGGGGGTGATGGAGATCTGCCCGTGATTTGAAATTTCCTGGAGCACAACAAGCTGGGGACCGGTGATTCCGAATTTTTTATTCAGGGTTCTTGAATGAATATCAATGGCCTGGATGATTTTTCTCAGGGAAATCAGCAGTTCACGGCACCGTTGGTCATGAAGATCGTTTGTCAAGACTGTTTGCCTCTTAAATTGGGTTAGACGGTAATTTTAAATTATCTAAGCCCTATCTTAAACTAGTTGGTTTTTCCAGGCAATACATATAGTGATCTTAAAAAAATACAATGGGTACGATATATTATAAATTTATTAGTAATGATATAAAAAAAGCTTATCATTCTGATTTTATAGCTGTTTTATTTGTTTGGTCAAAGTATTTGACACCCGGGTATGGTTGACAAAATGCATCGTATTCAATATATTGTGCCCGTTGATGGTTTTGGTTTATCTCTTTTAAAGACCCATCTGCGCCATAGGTTTAACTTTTAGTTAAGGGAAATGAATGGATAAAATAGTCATTCGGAATTTATATAAAGTGTTTGGACCCGATCCCTCAAAAGCCATTAAGCTGTTGGAAGATGGCCTTGAAAAGGATGAGGTGTTTGAAAAAACAAAGATGACCGTTGGGGTCAACAATGCTGAATTTGCCATTCAGGAAGGGGAGATTTTTGTGATCATGGGGCTGTCCGGTTCGGGCAAGTCCACCATGGTGAGGATGATCAATCGCCTTATCGAGCCTTCTTCGGGCAGTGTGATCATCAATGGAAAAGATATCACCCAGATGAATCAGGATGACCTGGTCCAATTCCGGCTTAAGCATATGAGCATGGTCTTTCAATCCTTTGCCCTCATGCCCCATTTAACCGTTCTGGAAAATGCGGCCTTTGGTCTGGAACTGGCCGGTGAACCTGCCGGCAAGCGCAGGGAAAGGGCCATGGAAGCCTTGAAGCAGGTGGGCCTGGAAGGCTGGGAAAATCAATTGCCCAAACAGCTGTCCGGCGGCATGCAGCAGCGGGTGGGCCTGGCCAGGGGGTTGGCGGTGGATCCGGATATCATGCTCATGGATGAGGCCTTTTCCGCCCTGGATCCTTTGATCAGGACCGAGATGCAGGATGAATTGCTCAAACTCCAGGAAAACAACCGGAGAACCATTGTGTTTATTTCCCATGATTTGGACGAGGCCCTGCGCATCGGAGACCGGATCGCTATCATGGAAGGGGGACGGGTGGTCCAGGTGGGTACTCCCGAAGAGATTCTCCAGAATCCGGCTGATGATTATGTCCGCGCCTTTTTCCGGGGGGTGGACCCCACCAATGTGATCTGCGCCGGCGACATTGCCATTAAATCTTATCCCACCATCATTAAAACCAAACAAGGGGGGATTCGGGCCAGTCTCGAACTTCTCAATGCAAAGGACTATAGTTACGGGTATGTTCTGAATGCCGACCGCAAATTTCTCGGTGCCGTGTCCGTGGATTCTCTGGGCAAGGCCGTTGAAGAGGGCCGGGCTGAACAGCCCATTGATATCTGCTATCTGCCCGGGGTCAAGACCGTGAGCATAGAGGATAATATGCAGGAGATTCTGGCCGAGGTGGCCCAGCGGCCCTGGCCGGTGCCCGTGACCAATGGGGGAGACCGTTATATGGGGGTTGTTTCTAAAAACAGGTTTTTGAAAACCCTTCACAAATCAGACCAAAACGGCAACGGCAACTCATTGGCTACGGAGGCATCCCATGTTTGAAGACAAAGTGATCCCCTTAGATATTTGGATTTCCAATTTTGTGGAATGGCTGGTGGAAAATTACAGAGAGGTCTTTCAGATGATCAAATGGCCGGTGGAACAGACCCTGGTCAGTTTTGACACCGGCCTCAACGCCTTGCACCCCGTTATTATCATTGTTGCCCTGGCCCTGGTGGCCTGGAAATTTTCAGGCAAGAGCCTGGCTCTTTTTTCCATCATCGCCATGGTGCTCATCGGCCTTTTAGGCCTGTGGGAGGATACCATGACCACCTTGGCCATGGTCTTGTCTTCTGTGCTGTTCTGCTGCGTTGCAGGTGTCCCGCTGGGAATCGCCGCCGGGCGGAACGATCGGGTTCAAAAAGGGCTGCGTCCCTTTTTGGACGCCATGCAGACCACCCCCTCCTTTGTCTATTTGGTCCCCATTGTCATGCTTTTTTCCGTGGGCAACGTGGCAGGGGTTCTGGCCACCATCATCTTTGCCATGCCCCCCATTATCCGGCTGACCAGCCTGGGGATCCGGGGGGTGCATCCCGAGCTTGTGGAAGCGGCCCTGGCCTTTGGCGCCACCCGCTGGCAGGTCCTGGTCAAGGTCCAGGTGCCTTTGGCCATGCCTACCATCCTGGCCGGTTTGAACCAGACCATTATGATGGCCCTGGCCATGGTGGTTATTGCCGCCCTTATCGGGGCAGGCGGCTTGGGGTCCCCTGTGGTTCTGGGGCTTAACACTCTGGATATCGGCCTGGCAGTCATTGCCGGCTTGAGCATTGTCCTTCTGGCCATGGTTCTGGATAGAATTACCCAGTCCATGGCAGGGAAAAAATAAAGAAAGTCAAACAGGAAGATTAAATTTTAAACTCTTTAAGGAGACACTATGCGCGTAACAACCAGATTAACGGCCATTGCATGCATCCTCGTGATGATGGCAGCAACCTCTTTGTGGGCATCGGCAGATAAGCCTGGAAAGGGCATTACGGTTAAACCGGCCCGGGCCACATGGAACACGGGTTTTTTTCAGGAATCTTTGGTGAGAAAAGGCCTTGAAGCCATGGGGTATAAGGTGAAAAAAGCCAAAGATCTTGCAAACCCTATTTTTTATAAATCCGTTACCCTGGGTGATCTGGACTATTGGACAAACGGCTGGTTTCCCATGCATAATGCCCAGCTGCCCAAAAATTTTGATGAAAAAGCCGCCACTTACGGGTATGTGGTTAAATCCGGCGGCCTTCAGGGCTACCTGGTCTCCAAACGGGATGTTGAAAAATACAATATTAAGTCTTTGGATGATTTTAAGCGGGAAGAGGTTAAAAAAGCCTTTGATAAAAATAAAGACGGAAAAGCGGATCTCACCGCCTGTCCTCCGGGCTGGGGCTGTGAAAAAGTCATTGCCCATCACATGAAGGTCTATGACCTTGAAGATTCCATCAACCCGGTAAAAGCCTCTTATGAGGCCGGCATGGCTTCTGCCCTTGGCGCTTACAAAGCCGGTGATCCCATTTTTTTTTACACCTGGGCGCCCAACTGGACCATTTTTAAGCTTAAACCCAACCAGGATGTCATGTGGATCAATGTTCCCAAGACCATGCCCACTGAGGCCCAGGCACCTGATGTGGCCCAGATGACCCAGACCGGCATTGAAGGGGCGGTAACAGATCCGGTTGATCTGGGATTTGTGGTTGCTGATATCCGTATTGTGGCCAACAAGGAATTTACCAGAAAGAACCCGGCTGCCAAAAAGTTTTTTGAGCTTCTGGCCCTGCCCCTGGGAGATATTAACGAGCAGAACACCAAGATGAATGATGGTGAAAAATCACAAAAAGACATTGACCGTCATGCAGACGAGTGGATTGCCAAGAATAAGGTTCAATGGGACGCATGGATTGCAGAATCCATTAAGGCTGCCCAATAGTATTTCTGCATTTTAGAGTATCATATCAATGGAATACTCCCAGGCCCCGTCCCTGTCTTTTTAGATAGAGGCGGGGTTTTTTTTACAGTCCTGGTCCCAGAATCGTCTTTGTATTGAACTATACCCGTTCAGATACAATCCGTGAACAATCAAAACCGGGTGGCGGCTGCCCTGCCATGGTGCAGCAGGATATGAATTACCCCGTCCATGGCCGGTAAAAAGCAAGTACTAAAGAAGGTCAAATAGGAAAATTTAAGGTTAATTTTTTAAGGAGACATTATGCGCGTACCAACCAGACTAACGGCCATTGCATGCATCCTCGTGATGATGACAACAACCGCTTTGTGGGCATCGGAAGACAAGCCCGGCGAGGGCATTACGGTAAAACCGGCCCGGGCCACATGGAATACCGGATTTTTCCAGGAGGCTTTGGTAAGAAAAGGCCTTGAAGCCATGGGCTATAATGTGAAAAAAGCCAAAGATCTTCAAAACCCTATTTTTTATAAATCCGTTGCCTTAGGGGATGTGGACTATTGGACAAACGGCTGGTTTCCCAATCACAACAGTCAGCTGCCTGACAATTTTTATGACAAGGCAGATACCTACGGCTATGTGGTCAAGGCCGGCGGTCTGCAAGGGTATATGGTCTCCAAACGGGATGTTGAAAAATACAAGATCAAGTCTTTGGATGATTTTAAGCGGGAAGAGGTTAAAAAAGCCTTTGATAAAAATAAAGACGGAAAAGCAGATCTCACGGCCTGCCCTCCGGGCTGGGGCTGCGAAAACGTCATTGCCCATCACATGAAGGTCTATGACCTTGGGGATGCCATCAATCCGGTAAAAGCCTCCTATGAGGCAGGCATGGCCTCTGCCTTAGGGGCTTACAAAGCAGGCGAACCCATTTTCTTTTACACCTGGGCACCCAATTGGACCATTTTTAAACTCAAACCCAACCAGGATGTCATGTGGATCAATGTTCCCAAGACCATGCCCACGGCGGCCCAGAAAATTGCCGAGGACCGGATGACCCAATCCGGTATTGAGGGTGCCGTCTCTGATCCCGTTGATTTGGGATTCGTGGTTTCGGATATCCGTATCGTGGCCAACAAGACATTTACCCGAAAGAATCCGGCTGCTCAAAGGTTTTTTGAACTCCTGTCCCTGCCCCTGGCAGATATTAATGAGCAGAACACCAAGATGAATGATGGTGAAAAATCACAAAAAGACATTGACCGTCATGCAGATGAGTGGATTGCCAAAAACAAGGCCCAATGGGACGCATGGATTGCAGAATCCGTTAAGGCTGCCCAATAGTATTTCTGCCTTTTAGACTATCATATCAATGGACGACTTCCCCAAGCCCCGTTTCTGTCTTTTGCACAGAGACGGGGCTTTTTAACCCCCTGTGCTTATCCCGGTGTTGTGCTATATTGGTCCCCGCAGTGCCAGTTCTGCTGTCTGATCAGTGAAGGAGGGACCCATGAATATACAAAGCAGGTCAGAGATTTCTTCGGCCATACTCAGCCATGCAAAGGACATTGGCGCCTCCCTTGCTGGGTTTGCCTCGGTAAAAGCCCTCAAGTGCGCCCCTTCATTTACCTTTGCGCCACACATGCCTGTGACAGCATCAGAGCAGGAAACCTGGGAAAAGGATCTGGGTCTGCACCCCGGTGAAGTTGCCTGGCCCGAACAGGCCAAAATCCTTTTGGTCATTGGGCTGTCACATCCTGAAGATGAGCCGGAAATGGACTGGTGGCTCGGGTTGAAAAATCCTTCCGGCAACCGCAGGCTGATCAAAACGATCCAGGCCCTGGGCCCATGGATAGAAGAGACCTACGGCATAAAGACCTTTCATTTGCCCTATCGTGTGGAAAAAGGCGGTACCTATCTTAAGGATGCAGCCGTCCTGGCAGGAATGGGCTGTATCGGGAAAAACAATCTTCTGGTCACCCCGCAGTTCGGTCCCCGGATTCGCCTTAGGGCCATGACTCTGGACGTTGATCTGCCCTCCACCGGCCCTGTGAATTTTGATCCCTGTACCGGTTGTGAACAATTCTGTCGTAACGCATGCCCCCCAAACGCCTTTTCAACCCGGATTTATACGGCAGACGAGTATGATCAGTCCCAGCTTCCGGGCAGGGACGGCAGATTTTCCAGGCCTGGGTGCCAGGTCCAAATGGACTGGGATGAAAGGGAGCTGAAGGGGTGGGCAACGGATGGGGCAGACTCTGTTTTACCCACCATCAAATACTGCCGTAATTGTGAGCTGGCCTGTCCTGTGGGCAGGACAACCTAACCGCTGCTGAACCCGGGCCGGTGTTTTTTCGGTATGGGGGGGGATTGCCTTTGGATCCGGTGCATTTAAATAGACGCCTGCATCTGCAAAAGGGTTTCCAAAGGCAGGAAAAGTGACAAGGGCGTGTCAGGTAAGGGTATGAATCCAAATTTTTGGTAATATTTTTTTACTTTCTGGTTTTTTGAATCCACAAACAGTCCGGTAATACCGGCATTTTGTGAAATCTTTATTGTCCGGTAGATGGCATTTATCATCAAATACCTGCCGATCCCCTGATTTTGAAGGCCTTTGGCAACGGCCAGTCGGGCGATTTTTACGGCAGGGATATTTACTCTGTACTTTTTTGCAAATTTTTCAGGGAGTCTTTCAGCCTTAATTTCGAAAAGTGACAGGGTGAAAAAACCAAGAATTTCTTCCGGTATCTGCTTTGCCGTTAATACAAATGTTCTTGAGAGTCCCTTTTTAAGATTCTGGCGGGCAAGGTTTTTCAGAAATCCGTTTAGCTCCTCTTCTCCGCAGTCAAATCCGGCTCTATTATGTGAACGGTTGAGTTCCTCAAACCGATTCATTGCCGAATTCCTGCTGATACTCCCTGGCTGCCCGGATTAGCGCATTTTTGGGTTCCGGCGGGTTTTCAATGGCCTCAAATATGGTATGGGCATCATTGTAGCTCAGATTTAGCACCCGTTCCTTTTCCAGGATGTCACTGGCTTTTTCCAATGCAGACTGGACAACAAATTGATTTAAGGTCGATCCTGACAACTCTGCCGCCTTTATAAGCTTTTCATGCACATGAAACGGCATCCGGGTCTGAAATCTTTTTTCCACTCCAGCCATGGTCCCTCCTTTTACCCGTAAATTCTATTGGGCTTATTATAATGGATCTGTGCCATAATGGCAAGTGTTGTGGGTCAAAACTCCTTGAATATTCTTGCCAAAGGATGCCCTTTTGCCTCAATTACCAGATCGTTATAATATCCAAAGGCGGTTAAGGAGGCATCATAGCCGGCTTTGATCAGCCGGTCCCGGGCCTGTTCCAGGATCTGGCCGGCGGCGTCAGGATCGGCCTTGTCTTCTCCAAGATGGGTGAATGAATGGAGTAAAATTTTTGATACATCCCATTTGCGGGCCAGCCATTTGGCATTTTTCACCAGTTTGGTTTCAGAGGAATTTCCCTTTTCAAGGTCCCTGGGTTCAACATGAACAAAGGCCACCACAACCTCATCCGCCGCATTGGGCCCGGATTCCGGAACCTGTTCAAGGCTTTTGATGGTCGGGGTCCAGGCAAATGTGTCACAATACCAGAATAATACTCTCATTATCGATGTCCTTTTTGGGGTTAAGGCAAATCATTCAGGGCTGCATAATACAATCATTGTGCATGAAAAAAAGCAAGCAGAGGAAGGGCCTGGAGGATACTCTATTAATCAATAGGTCTGTACCCCATGTTTCAATAATAATTTGGGTAGAACATCAACCTATCTTTATCCTCTGTGGAAAAGGATTTAAAGATAGGTGTCATGAATTCTAATAGCATCGTACCATTTTGGTGAGATTATAGACGACTATCCCTAAAATAGGATATTGATCATCATATTCCTTTTCCAGAAGAATATCCTCGTATTCCGGGTTGTCTGACTTGAAAATCCAGTGGTTTTCAGATTCTGAGATTCTTTTGACGGCAACCTCTCCGGCGTTTAAGGCTGAAAAATCACCCATGATGACTATGGGATGATTTTCCTGGCGGTGCCGGTGGTATTCGCAGACAAGATAATCCCCCTTTATTATGGTGGGTTCCATTGAATCTCCTGCAACACGGACCAGAAAGCGGCGGTCATTGCACAAGGCGTCAGGAAGCTCAATCCATTGAAGATCAGCGTCAGCATTCTTAAGATCATGGATATCAAATCCCCTGAACGGCTCTCCTGCTGCGATGTCTCCCACAAGGGGCAGGGCTGTTTTAAACCTGGCGGTTCTGATCTTTTTAAATTCAAGAATCCTGATATTTTCCCGGGCAGGCATCTTTATATCTTTTTCTTGAGCTTCTGCCGGAATCATCCATTTTTGCCGCAGGTCCAGTTCATTGGGCAGTCCGTCCAGATCTTTGTAATAATGAATCAGGCTTTTGAAATATGTGTTTTTTAGTCGGCCCAGATCTTTTTTGTTATTGATTTTTGTCCATAGATTATTGGAAAAAGAGATGTGGTTGAGATCTTTACAATGGTATATGAACCGCTTTCGTTCGAATTTCTCAAAGGGATTTTGCAGCAGACTTCTTTTTATTATTACCATATCATCCAGAGTTTCCTCCTGGATGTAGGGGCAGTTGGCTCGGTCTACTTTGATTTTTTTTCCAAGGCGGAATCTGTAAAAATCAGTATACTCCCTGAGAAGGTCGTCTAAATGGCATTCTCCGTTATGGTCGACCACTTTGAGCATTGAAAGGAGCATCACCATTTTATAGGACATTGAAAAATCATCTTTGTCAATAAATTCAAAAAAGTCATTGTGCTGAGTGGTTTCATCATGCCGTTTTAATTGGAGATCTTTGATGATCTGCTCTATTTGATCCAAAGCAAAATAATTTATTTTCTGGCGGCCCACGGGTATGGTGACTTTGGGTTTTATTTTACCTTTTTTAACCCAGGCTTTGACGGTTCCCGTGGAGACGAATAACTCCCGGGCCATTTGTTCATCATCAATATGATCGGGATATTTATTTTCAAAGGTAAAAATGTTGATATGCTCGATTGTCCGTTCCTGCTCGTACAGCCCGGCTAAAATAATTTCTTCTTTTGAATATGAATTTTGCTTCCCATTGAGCATGCTGCCCCAGGGCATATAGTCTGAAATGCCCAATAGCGCATGTATTGACCATGGCCTATTGGTGAATCCTCCCAACCCCCCGTAATTATCCACCACATCAATGACATAAAGAGCTTCCTTTTCGGGGTGGATCCTTGTCCCCCGGCCCAATTGCTGGGTATACAGGACTTTGGACATGGTCGGGCGGGCCATGACAATAATAGATGTCTGGGGGGAATCCCACCCTTCATTCAACAGGGAGCAGGTGGCCAGAAATTGAGTTCTTCCTTTCTGGTACTCCTGGATATATGATTCGGATTGGTTGTCTTTGCCGCTGACGGCCATGGCTGATATTCCATGTTTTTTCATCAGCTTTGCCATGGTGACTCAGTGATGTCCGGTTAGGTTTTTGCTTGCTCAATAATTTTTTGATCTTTGACAATATTGTCCCTGTTTGAACTATGAGGGTTCTGTTGCAAAAAATTATTAATGTCTGATACAAGTCCGTTTTGGCACTAATTTGTTTGCAGAGAGATAGTATGAAAAATGAAAACCCTTTCAAGTGGCGTCATTATGAAAAAGAAATCATCCTGTTGAATGTTCGCTGGTATCTGAGATATCAACTGAGTTACAGGAATCTGGAAGAGATGATGCAAGAACGGGGCTTGTCTGTGGATCACAGTACCATTTACCGATGGGTTCAGCGCTATGCTCCTGAAATGGAAAAGCGAAGCAGGAAGTATCTGCGGCAATCAAATGATTCTTACCGTATTGATGAAACATATATCAAGGTGCGGGGGAAAATGAAGTATCTTTACCGAGCGGTCGATTCCCGTGGAAATACCATCGATTTTCTTCTTCGCAGCAGACGTAATATGGAATCTGCCAAACGATTTTTTAAAAAGATGCTGCGAGCTTCCAATAGCTCCAGACCTCGGGTTCTGAGTGTTGACGGAAATCCTGCATATCCTCCGGCTGTAAAGGCTTTGAAAGAAAAAAAGCTTCTGAATAAGGACTGTATCCTAAGACAGAATAAATATCTGAACAATATTATTGAGCAAGACCACCGGTTTATCAAAAAGCTTGTCAGAGCTGGTATGGGGTTCAAGACATTTCATTCTGCCTGGCGGACGCTAAAAGGCTATGAAATTATGAACATGATCAGAAAAGGACAAGTTAAAAATATCAGGAAGGGAGAAATTTTAAAGCAGAAAGAATTCGTCGAAAATCTGTTTTCTTATGCTGCGTAAATTTTACGCCTGAACGATCTCTTTGTCCTGGAAATATTTTTTGCAACAGAACCCCGGGAAATATCCATTGTCACTCAATGGCGGTTTATATCCGACAATGAATACGTTGACCCGGTTCAAAACCACACCAAAGACAATCAAAGATGCCGCAGTAAAGAGACCTCTTCTGGAATTTCTGACCCGGTCAACGAGCAGCATTACCCAGGGCACCATTACGCCTAAAAGTATCTCCACAATAAAGGAATTGGTTTGATGGGTCCCGTCCAGAAGATAGACATAGGTGCCCCTGTAAACCATATCCCCAAGTTTGAGAAACATATAAATGTCCAAAAGGAAAATAGTAATCCGTGTCAAAGGCGCCAGAATGCTCATCTCTGAATCCAGCTTAAACGAAGCAGTCACAAGGGTTGTTTCAAAAACCACCATGGGATATCCCACGGCAAAGGCCGAGGTAAGAAACAAAAGGGGCAACATCGGTGTATACCACAACGGATGCAGCTTGGTCGGCGCCACCAGCATGAGAGAGCCCAGACTTGATTGATGCATACAGGACAGGACAACCCCTAAAATGATAAACACCCACATGATTTTACCCATGACAGCGTCCCCCACTTTCAATATCATCTCCGTAAGATCGTTGAACGAAGAAAGAACGCCCGGAAGGTTAACCCTTCCCTTGAACTGTTCTGCAACAATGGGAAAAAATTCAAAATAGAGCACATGGAGATAGACCATCACACACATGGCCACTTCAAAAAGCACTGAATTGGTATTCCAGTTGAATATGGGTTTCCAGATGGCCCAGGAACGCCCGATATCCACCAAAAGTCCCAGAACAACAAAGGTATACCCCAAAACAGCCGTTAAAAGTGCCGGCCGGGTAATGGGGTTCATAATAATGTTTGCCTGCAATATGGGCCAAAGCAGCCGTGGTGAACCCGCCGGCTGCCAGGGCAACACCGGTGGCCACATCAACTCCCACCCACAGTCCCCAGGGCCTGGCATTGGTCAGGTTAGTGACATAGCCGATGCCGCCGGTAAACCGTGCAACGATGGCAACGGCTCCTGCAATCATAAAAACCAGCATGACAAGGACACCGGGGCTCCAGAAGGGCCGGTGTAACGGACTTGATTTATGCTCCATCAGGCACCTCCTTTATTTTTTGGCTCTTCCTCAGCTTTGTTTGATTTATACATGAACACCCCCAGAACGCTGAAAAGTGCGATGGGCGACCATAGATAGCTGAACAGCGAATGCTGTATGGTTTCGGATAGTTTGGGTGACGGTTTATCCGGTAATGCGGGCAAATTTACTCGTTCAAAGGGCACAGAAGAAATATAAAGCCAGGATGTTCCGCCCACCTCTCGTTCACCATACACATGATCAATGTATACCCCTGGATTTTCCCTGAGCCTTTTTTTGGTTACCCTTAAAAGAGAGGCTCGCTTGCCAAAAGTTATGGCCTCGGTGGGACAAATGGTGGCACAGCCGGGAATCCCGCCATCCTTGGAAATCCTGTCGTAACAAAAGTTACATTTCATCACCCTGGGTGTGATGGGATCGGCATATTCATAGGCGGGTATTTCAAAGGGACAGGCCACCATGCAATATCGACAGCCAATACATTTATCCACATCATACCTGACACTGCCCGTGTCATCCTTGGTCAATGCCCCGACAATGCAGGCCGGGTCCTGGCAATGCATGCACTGAACCTTGGCATAGGTTGGAAGCGGTTTGTCAAAACGATCCAGTTGACCTGTAAAATACCGGTTGACCACAGTATATGCCTTGTGGTCCGGCCTTCTTTTTTTGTCAAAAATCGTACATTGACAATTGACCCGTTCCGGTGCGGGCAGGCCATTGACCTGGGCACAGGCTTCCTCACATTTGCGGCAGCCAACGCACCGGGTCAGGTCCACCAGGCATCCGTAAGGATCAGGCGGCGCCTTTGATTCCCAGGCATCGGCAGATGATGGCAAGGCCGTAACTGAGGCGCTGGCGGCTCCCATGAATTTAAAAAAATTTCGCCTACTGAGTTGCATTCTACCTCCCATGTAAAAATATATTAAAACGATTTCTCGGCCCCTTTTTTATGCCAAGACAGATGTAATCATCCCTGTTTTTTGTATAAACGATTTCATCATTGGAGCGTTTTACAATCGTTCTCAAATCCTGCACCACATCAACATCTTCAATAAACACCTCAAGAACATCTCCTTTTTCCATGGATTTAAGACAATTCTTACATTTGAGCAGGTTAAGGGGCAAAATCACCCCCCTGAGATCCACTATATGTTTTGCTGTCATTAAAACCCCAAGTGTTAAAATGTAAAAATTATAAAGGTTATTTGCAACAGGTGTGCCCTGTACAACGCTGATAATCGCTCCCTTTATAACCATCTGTTTTTATGGATCAATTATTTGGATATACAACCAAGGCTTGACGATTTGCCCGCTTAATAGTATTTAAACATATGTTTAAATACTCCATAAAGGAGCGGGCCAGTGAAAGACCACGAGATGAACATCTTCTGGAAGAAGATCGTGAATACCATAAATGACGGTCTCATGCTTATCGGTCCCGAGGGTTCCATTTTAATGGTCAACAAAGCCTTTGAAAGGCTTACCGGGTATACATCCGAACAAGCCATTGGCATGTCCTGCCAGATGCTGGGATGTGATGCATGCGAACAGACCCTGCAGACCGCCAAAGAATCAGTATGGTGCAAATTATTTGAAAAAGGCCAAAAAGACATGATAAAATGCTGTTGCCTGATCAAATGCAGGGACGGAAATTTTGTACCGGTCTTAAAAAATGCCGCTATATTATGGGACGACAACCAGACAGCCCTTGGTGTTGTGGAAACGCTAACCGATATTTCCGAACTTACCCAATTGGATGAAAAGGTCCATATTCTTACCAGGCAATGTGACAGGGACGCTGATTTTTTAGGTCTTGTGGGCAAATCACCTGAAATGCTGAAGGTTTTTGATATGATCCGAAAAGCATCCGAGAGCAACGCCCCTGTTATCATCCTTGGAGAAAGCGGTACAGGCAAGGAATTGGTGGCAAATGCCATCCATTTATGCGGTGGAAAAAAAAACAAACCCTTTATTCAGCTCAACTGTGCCGCATTAAATGAATCCGTCCTTGAAAGCGAATTGTTCGGCCACGTTAAAGGTGCATTCACCGGTGCCTACAGCAATCGTATCGGTAGATTTGAGGCTGCCAACCAAGGGGATTTTTTCCTGGATGAAATCGGCGATATTCCCTTGTCCATTCAGACCAAGCGGTTCTGTTGCAAAAAATATTTCCAGGACAAAGAGATCGTTCAGGCGTAAAATTTACGCAGCATAAGAAAACAGATTTTCGACGAATTCTTTCTGCTTTAAAATTTCTCCCTTCCTGATATTTTTAACTTGTCCTTTTCTGATCATGTTCATAATTTCATAGCCTTTTAGCGTCCGCCAGGCAGAATGAAATGTCTTGAACCCCATACCAGCTCTGACAAGCTTTTTGATAAACCGGTGGTCTTGCTCAATAATATTGTTCAGATATTTATTCTGTCTTAGGATACAGTCCTTATTCAGAAGCTTTTTTTCTTTCAAAGCCTTTACTGCCGGAGGATATGCAGGATTTCCGTCAACACTCAGAACCCGAGGTCTGGAGCTATTGGAAGCTCGCAGCATCTTTTTAAAAAATCGTTTGGCAGATTCCATATTACGTCTGCTGCGAAGAAGAAAATCGATGGTATTTCCACGGGAATCGACCGCTCGGTAAAGATACTTCATTTTCCCCCGCACCTTGATATATGTTTCATCAATACGGTAAGAATCATTTGATTGCCGCAGATACTTCCTGCTTCGCTTTTCCATTTCAGGAGCATAGCGCTGAACCCATCGGTAAATGGTACTGTGATCCACAGACAAGCCCCGTTCTTGCATCATCTCTTCCAGATTCCTGTAACTCAGTTGATATATCAGATACCAGCGAACATTCAACAGGATGATTTCTTTTTCATAATGACGCCACTTGAAAGGGTTTTCATTTTTCATACTATCTCTCTGCAAACAAATTAGTGCCAAAACGGACTTGTATCAGACATTAATAATTTTTTGCAACAGAACCTTTCCCGGCCCTGGGAGAAATTCTGGTCACTTTAGGGCTTATTGCAACCTTGATGTTTATTTATAGATTTGTTGTGACCTATCTGCCTGTTCTACAGGCCCCCAAGGAGGTGTCTTCGTGATAAAGAGAAAAATAAAGAAAATTATTTTTTTGGCTGGCCTTGGGATTTTGACGACTGCCCTGTGTATGGCAGAGGTCTGGAAGGCCCCGGATCAGGAACGAGCAAAGCAAAGGGCTAAACAGGTCGTTCCCTTTATCAAGGAATACAAGGACGACTGCATGGTAAATAGACGGATGTGTCTGCTGGATGCCGGCATTTCCTTAGATAATGTTCAAGATACTTATTTTTTGCTGAACAGTCCAATTATCAAGGAGCGCGAAGACCATTACGAGCCTGTCAGATTTTCCCATAAACGCCATGCAGCTCTCACCAATGATTGCAGCAAATGCCATCATTTTCGGCCAAAGGATGAAGCGGCATTGGAAACAACACGGTGCTCGGCCTGTCATCAGGACTCTTTTAATCCGGATCATCCTGAACGGATCGGCCTTAAGGCGGCCTATCATCAGCAGTGTATCGAATGCCATCAGGAAAAAGCCAAGGGACCTGTGGGCTGCAAGGGATGCCATTTACAAAATGTTCCCGATCACAAGGAGTTGGTCGAGCTGCCGGATAACCCGGATCCATTCCAGGTGACAGCCGAATGTCAGCGCTGTCATGATGCCCAGGCCCAAGACATGCTGACCACAGCCCACTGGCTGTGGAAAGGGCCCTCTCCCTATACAACGGGGCATAGAAAGGACGTCATGCACGGCAAGGGCACAACCGCCCTGAACAACTACTGAATTAGTCCCATAAGCAACGAGGCTCGTTGCACAAGTTGTCATGCAGGATATGGTTGGAAAGACGATAGTTTCGATTTTAGTGATAAGACCAAAATGGATTGTCTGGTTTGCCATGATACCACGGGCAAGTATAAAAAACCCGGGCCGGATGCCGGCATGCCGGCAAAGGATATTGATTTAAAATTTATTGCCCAGAATGTGGGGCATTCAAGCCGTGCCAGCTGCGGTTCCTGCCACTTTAATGGTGGGGGCGGAGATGCGGTTAAACATGCGGATCTGTCACGCCAGCTCTTGGAGCCCAGCAGAAACTATGACGTTCATATGGGGGGATATGATTTTACCTGTGCGGAATGTCATGAAACAAGAAATCACAAGATTGCGGGCAGAAGCTCATCCGTCCCGGTTGCCGAAGGCGAGGTCACCTGCCAGCAATGTCATTCTAAGGAACCCCATTATTGCGGCAGCGTCATGGATCACCATTTAAATGAGCATGCAAAAACCCTTGACTGTAATGTCTGCCATGCACCGGTTTATGCAAAATGCAAACCCACCAAGACCTGGTGGGACTGGTCCAAGGCAGGGGATAAAAACCGCAAGCCCAAAAAAGACAAATACGGCAAGCCCGATTATAACAAGAAAAAAGGTGAATTTAAATGGGACGAGTCTGTGGTCCCCACCTATGCCTGGGATTCAGGGTATATGAAACGGGTGCTCATGGGGGATAAGGTTGATCTCAACGCTGATATTATTAATATTACCGAGCCTGTGGGATCCATCAACGATCCTGGCTCCAAGATTGTTCCTTTTAAAATAATGAAGGCTGTCCAGGCAATTGATGCGGATCATGAGGTGATGCCCAAGGAGATGGCCTTATCATGTGTCCAGTGCCATGACAGCCTTGCAGGTGATAAAACCTGTAACCGCTGCCACCAGGACAACCGAAACGTTGATTTTAAAAAGGTCGCCCATAAAGGAACCGATTTTTCCTATATGAAATCCCAGGGACGGGATGTGGATGAGTTGATCAATAAAACCGATTATATTGATTTTAAGGGTCTGGGATATAAAGGAGATCCCATTATCCATGGCGGTCGTTTCAAAAAACTGCCCATGGGCTATGAAAAACATAATGAATAAATAATGTATTCATTATGCCCAAAAGCCTGGTGTACCCATAATATGAGTTGGGGGGATGCATCAGGCTTTTTTATTGGGGTCTACGGGTTTAAGGTCCAGGGTGGTTTTAAGCCAGCCCCAAAACAGGTTGACCCCTTTGGCCTCCCGGTTGAATTCGGGCCTGGAAAAATAGTAATTTCCGGTCTGGATGGGCTCAAGCCCCAGCGGGGCGACCAGGCGGCCTGAATCCAGTTCTTCCTTGATCAGGAAAATATCTCCCAGGACAACGCCCAGGCCTGATGTGGCGGCCTGGAGTGCGGCATCATCTACCTCAAATACCTGACCATGCTCGAGAAAAAGGCCGTTAACCCCTTTCTGGTCTGCCCAGGTCTGCCATTCTTTCAGGTCCGGGCTGTTGTGGAGCAGGGTGCGATAGCAAAGGTCCTTGGGCTTTTTAATGGGGGGGGCTCCTTTGGCAAGGTCAGGAGAGCAGACCGGGACCAATTGTTCTTTAAGAATTTTTTTTCTGACCACTCCGGGGATCTCATTGCCCAGATGGGTGATGCCGGCGTCAAAATTTTCATGTTTAAAATCAGCATTAATTCCTGAAGTGGTCAGCCTCACCCGTATATCCGGGTAAAGGGCCTGGAAAATGTGGAGCCTTGGAATCAGCCAGCGGATGGCAAATGTGGGATGGACTTTAAGGTTGAGATCCTGGCTTTGGTTTTTGAGTTTTTCAACGGCCCTTGACATGATGGAGAACGCCTGGGTCAGGGGAGATAAAAGGAGCATGCCCTGGTCCGTGAGGGTCAGGTGCTTGTGCCGCCGATGGAATAAAATGACATCAAGCTGGGTTTCCAATTGTTTGACCTGGCGGCTGATGGCGCCCTGGGTAACGGATAATTCTTTGGCCGCCCGGGTAAAGCTTTCATGTCTGGCCGCCGCCTCAAATGCCCTTAGGGCATTTAATGAGGGAAGGGGGACTGTTTTTTTATTGTGCATGAGTTTTCTTCATCCATCCCATGTGTTAAAATCGTTTGACGACACCTATTAATATGGTTTTATTATAAAAGCAAGGGATGTCTCCACAGGATGCCCTAGAAAAGATCAGGCAAAAACAATTAAGCATAAGGATACAATATGAAAGCAAAAGAATTGATTGATCTTGAGGACAAGTTCGGGGCCAAAAATTATAAACCCCTGGACGTGGTCCTTTCCAAGGGAGAGGGCATCTGGGTATGGGATGTGGAAGGCAATAAATACATGGACTGCCTTTCTGCCTATTCCGCAGTCAACCAGGGACATTGCCATCCGAAAATCAGGCAGGCCCTGGTGGACCAGGCAGACAAACTCACCCTCACCTCCCGTGCCTTTCGCAACGACCAGCTGCCCCTGCTTTACGACGAGCTGTGCCAGCTTACCGATTCCCACAAGATGCTGCCCATGAATTCAGGGGCAGAGGCCGTTGAAACAGTGATCAAATGTGCCAGAAAATGGGGGTATGAATCCAAGGGCGTTCAAGAAGACCAGGCAGAGATTCTGGTGTGCAATGATAATTTTCACGGCAGGACCCTGTCCATCATCGGGTTTTCCACCGATGACAATGCCCGTCAAAATTTCGGGCCCTTTACCCCGGGATTTAAAACCATTCCCTTTGGGGATGAAAAAGCCCTGGAAGACGCCATCACCCCCAACACCGTAGCCTTTATGGTGGAACCCATCCAGGGAGAGGCAGGCGTCATCATCCCGCCCAAAGGATATCTCAAAGCGGTCCGCCGTATCTGCACTGAAAAAAATGTCCTCATGATCTTAGATGAGATTCAAACGGGCCTCGGCCGGACCGGTAAAATGCTGGCAGAAGAGCATGAGGGGATTCAGGCGGATCTTACCCTGATCGGAAAGGCCTTGTCAGGCGGGTTTTATCCCGTATCTGCCGTGCTTTCCAACGATGAGGTTCTCGGACTGCTTCAGCCGGGACAGCACGGGTCCACCTTCGGCGGCAACCCCCTGGCCTGTGCCGTGGCCCGGGCTGCCCTCAAGGTGATGGTGGATGAGAAAATGGTTGAAAACGCCCAGGAAATGGGCGCCTATTTTTTAGAACAGCTTGAGACCATGGAGCATTCGGCCATCAAAGAGATCAGAGGCATCGGGCTCATGATCGCCATTGAGCTTGAAGAGGGCACTCCCGGGGGGGCTCGGGCCATCTGCGAAAAACTGATGACCATGGGCATCCTCTGTAAAGAGACCCATACCTATACCATCCGGTTTGCCCCGCCTCTGGTCATTACAAAATCTGATATTGACTGGGCCGTGGATAAAATCAAAACCGCATTTGCCTGATGCTCTTTAATCAGCCACAGGGAAAAGGGGTGATTGTCTCCCCCCTTTTCCTTTTTTTTATCCATCCCCCGGATAGGCGGCTCAGCCCTTATGAAGGGATAATGCACAGGGTTACCGGTATTTTTCAGGTTGGCCTTAACAGAGCATATTGGCTAATTCCTGGATAATTACCTGGGCACCGCGAAAGCCCATAGGTTCTGTTGCAAAAAATATTTCCAGGACAAAGAGATCGTTCAGGCGTAAAATTTACGCAGCATAAGAAAACAGATTTTCGACGAATTCTTTCTGCTTTAAAATTTCTCCCTTCCTGATATTTTTAACTTGTCCTTTTCTGATCATGTTCATAATTTCATAGCCTTTTAGCGTCCGCCAGGCAGAATGAAATGTCTTGAACCCCATACCAGCTCTGACAAGCTTTTTGATAAACCGGTGGTCTTGCTCAATAATATTGTTCAGATATTTATTCTGTCTTAGGATACAGTCCTTATTCAGAAGCTTTTTTTCTTTCAAAGCCTTTACTGCCGGAGGATATGCAGGATTTCCGTCAACACTCAGAACCCGAGGTCTGGAGCTATTGGAAGCTCGCAGCATCTTTTTAAAAAATCGTTTGGCAGATTCCATATTACGTCTGCTGCGAAGAAGAAAATCGATGGTATTTCCACGGGAATCGACCGCTCGGTAAAGATACTTCATTTTCCCCCGCACCTTGATATATGTTTCATCAATACGGTAAGAATCATTTGATTGCCGCAGATACTTCCTGCTTCGCTTTTCCATTTCAGGAGCATAGCGCTGAACCCATCGGTAAATGGTACTGTGATCCACAGACAAGCCCCGTTCTTGCATCATCTCTTCCAGATTCCTGTAACTCAGTTGATATCTCAGATACCAGCGAACATTCAACAGGATGATTTCTTTTTCATAATGACGCCACTTGAAAGGGTTTTCATTTTTCATACTATCTCTCTGCAAACAAATTAGTGCCAAAACGGACTTGTATCAGACATTAATAATTTTTTGCAACAGAACCCGAAAAACTGGTGGAGTCCCAACAACGACGGGGGTCCCTGCGCCTGTGAATGGGTTGTGGACCGGGAATGCTGCGCAAAGGCCATGACCTGCCGGTGGCAGGGCGGCCAATGCGGATGCAGATAGGATAAATCTCCCATAAAAAATAAACGGCCGGGCCTGTCCCGGCCTTCTAAACAGCCCGGGAGGAAAAATGAACCGGCGATTGAAGATCTTAACCTGGACGGCTCTTACCTTGGGTTTCATACTTTTGGCACCTGCCCCCTGGGCAGCCGGATCCACTGACGATGAGGCGAAATCCCAATGGGCCAGGACTTGGGCTGTATGTCCCTGGCCATTCAAACCCAGGGGGTAAACCTAACTGCCCAATGCATGGTTCAGGACAATACCGTGCTTAAAAAATACGGATTTTCTTTCAAAGGCGGCCCCTACCGAATCAGCGCCACACGGATTAATACCGGCCGTTACCAGGTCCAGACCCAGGCCATGTCCAGGCCCAATGACAGGATGGAAAAACTAATCGCTCTGGACACAAAGGCAGATAAAATTTATCCGGTGAGAATCCCCAAAGTCCCCCGGGGAAAATACATGTGGAACAGCGCCATCCAATACGATATGGGAGATCAAATGGGAATTGTACCCCATTATCAATATGACCCGGCACCTGTGAGCTTTGTGAATGTGAGGGTCCAGGATCCAAACAAGCTGGCAGCCTTTGGCTTTCCCGGATACGAAAAAAACGACACCTCCTGCCAGCTTGTTTATAACGGCGGCGGCCAATGGGAATTTAACCCGGGCAATGGTCTGTTAATCTACAAAAACGGGCAATGGTCTGCCGGCAGTCCCCCCGGGTTCAACGCCCCCCTGAACAACGAATCAATACCCTCATCCCCAATAGCTGGGCCTCCAATTGCTCAAGACGGCCCTGAATCAACGGAATTGGCGCCCCCTTCAGCTGCGGAACCCTCCCCCATGCCCAACCCCTTGGATCCTGAAAAAAAAGCCCTGGCTGAAGATCCGCTGCTTTTATTTCCCAACTCTGATTTTGAAATGGGAGACCTGACCCATTGGACCCCTGAGGGCAATGCATTTGAATTTGCACCCACCCAGGGAGACAACCCCACCGCCCGGGGCCGGAAAACAATGCCCTCACACCACCAGAAAAAGTTTTGGATCGGCACCTTTGAAAAATACCAGGGCAATGAAAACCAGAGGCCTGGAAGCCGTCAAGGAGACCGCCCTGTGGGCACCCTGACCTCTGCCGACTTTACCATCAAAGGGGATCAAATTTCATTCCTCATCGGAGGAGGCCATGTACCGGACAAAGAGACAGTCTCTCTTGTGGTTGAAGGAAAAACGATTTTCTCTGCCACGGGGAAGAACAATGAGACCATGACCCGAAAAATCTGGGATGTCAGTGAATACAAGGGGAAAACAGCAAAAATTTGTATAAAGGATAACCATGCCGGCGGCTGGGGCCATATCAATGCAGATGATTTCAGATATACAAATATAAAAAAACAAACGCCCTAAGGCCTGCCCGTATCTGCCGAGGAGACAAGCCGTTTTAAACGACCCACATATCCCATGAAGCGCTCATCTTCCTGGAATCTTGGCCGGTCCAGGTTGATGTCCACAATCCGGGCAAAATCCCCGGGCCCCTGGTTCATGACCATGGTCCGGTCTGACAGGGCCACAGCCTCCCTGACATCGTGGGTCACAAAAACAATGGTATGGCCCAGGGTCTGCCAGAGGGCGAGCAGCAGATCCTGCATATTTTCCCGGGTCTGGGCATCAAGGGCGGCAAAGGGCTCATCCATGAGAAGAATCCTGGGGTTGAGCACCAGCACCCTGGCCAGGGCCACCCGCTGTTTCATACCCCCTGAAATTTCCTTGGGCAAATACTTTCTAAACGGGGAAAGACCGACCAGGCCTAAAAATTTGTCCACCTGTTTTTGCCGTTGGCCCCGGGTCTTTTTAACCAGGCCGAATCCAATATTTTCTTCAATGGTAAGCCAGGGAAACAGCGCATCTTCCTGGAAGACCACACAGCGTTCAGGCCCTGGTTTGGTAATGGGGGAACCCTGGAAAAGGACCTGGCCTGAATCCAAAGGGATAAATCCGGCCATGACCTTTAAAAGGGTGGATTTGCCGCAACCGCTCTGGCCGAGAATACAGACAAACTCCTTTTCCCTGGCCTCAAAGGAAAGATCCTTGAGCACCTCGACCCTTGACCCGTTCACCATGAATGACTTTGACAGCCGCCTGATGCCCAGCAAAGGGCCGGAATATTCAGGGCCTTGCATTTCAACGTCCTGGGCCAATCCATTTGATTTTTCTTTGTTCCCGTTCATGTCATCCTTGCCGCACTTTTAAAACAAAACTTCAGCCCCTTCTTGAGCAAAAGATCGCTGATCCTGCCCATGACAGCAATGATGATGATGCCCACCACGATCATGTCGATCCGTCCGAGCATCCTGGCATCCATGATCACGGCACCAAGGCCGTCAGGCACCCCGGACAATTCCCCCAGCACCAGGTAAGCCCAGGAAATACCCAGGCCCAGGCGCAGGCCGGTTACGAGCATGGGCATGGCCGCCGGGAGAAGAATGGCAAAGGTGCCTCTCACCCGGTCCACCCCCATCATGGCTCCGGCCTGGAGCAGTACCGGATTCACCTGGGCCGCCCCTGCGGCAGCGTTGAGATAAATGGGAAAAAACCCGGCCAGGGCCACCAGAAAAAGGGTTGTTTTTAATCCAATGCCGAACCAGATCATGGCCAGAGGCAGCCAGGTAATTCCGGGGACCGCCCTTAACCCGTTCACCCATGAACCTAAAAAATGCCTCACCCAGCCCACCCGTCCGGACAAAATTCCCAAAGGCAGGCCCAAGGCGGCAGCCAGGCCAAACCCAAGGGCCACCCGGGTGCAGCTGGCCAGAGCATCCATGAAAAACCGCCCGCTGTAGGGACCCTGGCCTGGAGGGCCGAAAATATAAATTCCGGCGGTCTCGGCCACCTCCCAGGGACGGGGAAGCAAATAGGCGGGTATCCAGGAAAAAAAGCCCGCCAAGAACCAGACTCCTAAAAGGCTGCCAGGCAGTATCCAGGGCAGAATACGCTTCATTGAGCCTGGCCTTTTTCTTCTCGGATCTGGTTCACAAAACTCAAATCAAAGAGCCGGCTGTAATCTGGCTGGTCTTTGATCAGTCCCAGGGCCTGCATCCGCTCGCCCAAGGCCCTGGTTTTCCGGATAAAATCCCTGTCCATATCCCAGGCAAGTTCCATATTGGGGGCGGCTTTTTCAAGAACCGTCATGGGCGTGCCGAAAGATTCAGCCTTTTCCAGCCAGATACCGGGATGTTGTTTCAAAAATTGTGTGGCCCTGGCATGGGCCCTGACCATCTTTAAGACAAGATCGGGACGGTTTTCAATGGTCTTTTGGCTGACCAGCATCCCTCCATTGATGCTGCCGATGGAGTCTCCGTAATAGGGGTAGGACAGAATCTGGCCATACCCTTTGACCAGGGCCAGGGTGGGAAAAGGCTCCCCCGAAACAAAGGCATCAATGCCTCCTCGGGCCAGGGCCAGGCCCATGTCAAAAAAATCCACCCGGGTCAGCCTTACATCCTTTTCCGGTAAAAGATTGTTCCGGACCAGACTCTCCCTGAGCAAGATCTCGTGCATGGTGCCGGGCACATACCCGATCTTTTTACCCCTTAAATCCGCCACCCGTTTGATCCCGGCGTTCTTGCGAACCACAAAGGCCGAGCATTTATTGCACAGGGCGGCCACAACCACCACAGGCTGGCCCAAGGCGGCTGAATGAATCGCATGGGCCAGGGTGGTGCCGCAAATATCCAGGTCCCCTGCCAGCAGTGCGGTTTTCTGGTCTGCCGGATTGGTAAAGGAAAACACCTTAACCCTGTTTGGGGCAAATTGGTGATAATAAAACGGCTGGATGGTCTGGGCCGTCTTCCAGGTCCCGACATTAAAGGCCAGGGCCAAAGAGGGTCCGGCCAGAGAAATTCCTGCCAGACATATCAACCCCTTTAACAGATATTTCATACCCCACATCCTTAATTTTTAGGCATCCTGTTCCAGGTTAAAAACAATTTGAAGGCAAATTTGGATCCCATCCGGTTTCCCAGAAGAATCTTTGGCATTCAGGAATGTCCAGGGCCCGGCCCTTTCCCGTATCTTCTTTGCAATCTCTGGGGCTGGATCCCTTTTCCGGAAAAAAGAGATTGGCACCGGCCGTCAGGGATGCGGTATGGGGTTCATGGGTACAATGGGCCCTGGGCACCCGGCCCATGACCAGACGGCTCACCGCCACAAGCCTTGCCATTTCAAACTCTGTGATCATCCCGAACTTTTCCATGGGACTGCCCGGAAAATTCACCCGCCGCATCACCCCGGAGTAGGTGGCCTCATACTCCCTTGCCAGAAACATGAGGTCCACAATCTCCTGAGCTTCGTGTTCAGGCCCCACAGGTTCAACGCAGTTCATCCATTTAAGGCCCACATCCTTGAATGTGGAAATGGTCTGAATCCGTTTTTCCCTTTTCAAAGGGGTATCTTTGCCCTCGCCCAAACGGACGGCATGATAGGCCCCGACAAACCCTGCCTCTAAAAGTTTTTCCCCCTCCTGACGGGAGATATCCCGGGTATTGGCCACCAAAGGGGTGGAGACTGTTTTTTTAAGCAATCGCCCCAAATCAAGAAGCTTTTTAAAAGAATAGGTCCCTGTGGTCATCAGATTCAGGGCATCTGCCCCTTTTGCTTCAGCCGTCCTTGCCCAGTCAAGAATCTGCTCTCTCTCAAATTCAACTTTTTGGGTGAATATGCCGGCCTCACGGGTCAGGGAACAAAACCGGCAGTTAAGGGGGCAGGGCTCAACGTTCACCCCGATGTGAAGATGATTTTCCCCCTTGCTGCCGAAGGTCTGACGGGAGAGCCGGTCTGCCGTTTCCATGAGGGCGTATGTTTCCTTTGAATGCAGATCCAGATGGATCAGTTCCAGGGCATCAGACCGGGTAATGCCGTCATCCATGGATTTATCCAGAATCTCTTCTATTTTTGACTCTATTTTCCAGCCCATAATAATCTATCCTTGACTTGAATTCACAACTTGAACGCTTGCACAGCAGGCTAAGGAATCAAACAGGTCCCAAAGAACTGAAACTTTTTTGTTCCCGGCCCATGGCTATGAAATTTCAATAAATTTTTTACCCGGCACATTGCATACAGGACAGGTATCAGGCACACCCGCATCCACGGTATGCCCGCAGACAGGACAGATGTGAATACCGGATTCATCAAGGTCTTTGCCTGCTTTTACCGCATCCAGGGCCTTAAGATAAAGTCCATGGTGGGTCTCTTCCACGGGCATGGCGTTTTTAAAGGAAACCACAGCCTTTTTATTGCCCTCTTCTTGGGCCGTGGCCAGAAATTTTGGATACATCTCCTTGAATTCATGGGCCTCGCCTTCAACCGCGGCTTCAAGATTTTCAAGGGTGGAATTAATCCCTCCCATGGCCCAAAGATGTGCGTGGGCATGAATGGTTTCAGCCTCGGCTGCGGCCCTGAACAATTTACCCACCTGGGCAAAGCCTTCTTTTTCAGCCTTGGCGGCAAAGGCAAGATATTTACGATTGGCCTGGCTTTCACCTGCAAATGCAGCGGCTAAATTTTCCATGGTTCCCATAATTTCTTATCTCCTTTTTACAATACAAAAAAATAATAGGTTATAGTTGAGTTAAAAAGAACTTGATTTTCCAAAGACACGACCAACTATACCAGGATTTTCAGGCTTTATGTCAAGAAAGATATTTGTTTGAGTGGAAAAACAGGCCCGGGTCTGGTATAGACCATTGAATCAATTTTCCCTGTAAAGATACCCATCCGTTTAAAAGGGCCAAGAAGATAATGATCTCCTCAGGACAGCACCAAAAAACATTTTTAGGATTACTCCTCACCCTGGCCCTGCCCATTTCATTGCAGAACCTTTTGACCTGTTCCATGAGCACCATTGATATTCTCATGATCGGCCAGCTCAATGAAACCGCCATTGCCGCCGTAGGCATTGCCAATCAATTTGTTTTCATGTTCATTGTGATCCAGTACGGAATCCATTCAGGGGTCTCCATTTTCACGGCCCAGTACTGGGGCAAAAAAGAGTTGAGCCGGATCAAGCAATTGTCCGGCATGGGCATTCTGGCCGGGGTGGCGGTCTCTTTGCTTTTCTCTGTGGGGGCCTTGTTTTTCCCTACTCAACTGATCTCTTTATTTTCCACAGACCCCCAAGTGGTTCTTCTGGGGGCAGGGTATCTGAAAATTGTCGGCATTGCCTTTGCCGTGTCCGCCACCATTTTTTCTCTCATGTCCAATCTGAGAAGTATGGGATTTGCAATGGTGCCCATAATCTCCTCCATGGTTGCGGTGATCCTGAATATTTTTCTGAACTATGCGCTCATCTTTGGTCATTTCGGGTTTCCCGCCCTTGGGGTCAAAGGGGCGGCCATTGCTACCTGCACGGCAAAAATCCTTGAAGGCCTGGTCATCATCACCATTGTTTACAAAAAAAAGTATCCTCTGGCCGCAGGATTCAAGGAGATGTTCAGTTTTGACATCCTCTTTTTAAGACGGGTATTGGCCACCTGCTGGCCCGTGTTTCTCAATGAATTGTTCTGGGTCACGGGTGTTTCCATGTACAAGCTGGTCTATGCCAGAATAGGTACGGAATCCATTGCGGCCGTGAATATCGTTTCCACCATTGAGGAATTCATGTTCATCCCCTTTTTCGGAATTTTCCACGGCGGATCCATCATGATCGGCAACAGCATTGGTGCCGGAAATAAAAAAACAGCCTATGCCTATGGGCAATTCCTCTTGATTGCCCAGCTGATCATGGCTCTGGGGGCAGGACTTTTAATGATTCTTTCCCGGGATTTTATCCTGGGATTCTATAAGATTTCCCCTGGCACCTATGAAAATGCCCATTATCTCATGCTGGTGTCAGGCCTCATTCTCTGGGCAAAAACCACCAATTTCACCAATGTGGTCTCTGTGCTCAGGGGCGGAGGAGATACCAGGTTCGGTTTTTTACTGGACCTCACAGGGGTCTGGTGCATTGGGGTTCCCATGGCCTTTTTTGCCGCGTTTTACCTGGACCTTCCCGTCTATTGGGTCATGGCCCTGATTGCCGCAGAAGAACTTTTCAAACTAATAATCGGCCTGCCCCGGTTTTTTTCAAAAAAATGGATCAGGAATTTGGTCAAGGCTTGATAGACCCGAGGAACAAGCTTTTCAAAAATTTCTTTGCTTGAAAAAAAAGGCCCAGACGTATAAATTAATATATAATCACCCCATTAAACCCACTTTTTGGGAAGCCTATGATAAGGGCTTTGGCACCTGACAAGGAGACTTTCCATGCTGCGCATCTTCAGTGAAGAGTTGATGGATCCTAAAAATTTTGTGGTCACCCTTGAGCTGGTGCCGGGACGGGAATCTTTTGGGCGAACCACAGACACCCTGGTGGGCATTGCAAAAGACGCCTTTGCCGACGGCAGGATTTCTGCCGTATCCATCACAGACAACCCCGGAGGCAACCCCTCCCTGTCTCCGGATGTTCTGGGATATGAAATTTTCAAATACGGCCTGGATGTGATCGTTCACTTTACCTGCCGGGATATGAACCGGGTGGGCATGGAAAGCCGGGCACTTCAACTGGCCCGCATGGGCATGAAAAGCATATTATGCCTGACAGGAGACTATAGCGGCAAAGGATTCGGCGGCAGGGGCGCACCCGTGTTTGACCTGGACTCCGTACTCTTGAGTGCCATGATCAAAAAATTGAGCGACCGGCTCCTGGCCCTGGGGGATCCTGAACCTTTTTTTGCCGGATGCGGGGTTTCCCCCTTTAAAACCCAGGAAGCCGAATGCCTGGCCCAATACAAAAAACTGAATAAAAAACTTCAAGCCGGCGCCACCTTTGTCATTACCCAGCTGGGCTATGATATCAACAAGTTCAACGAACTTATCCGGTTTCACAATGAAAACCACAGCCACATCCCCATGATGGCATCGGTTTACATGCTCAGCCCCAGGGCGGCCAAGGCCATGAACATGGGCCGGGTGCCCGGAGCCTATGTTTCAGATGCACTGTACAACCAGGTGGTATTGGAATGGAAAGACCCCAAAGAAGGCATCAAGGCCGGCATAGAACGGGCCGCAAGGCTGGGGGTGGTCCTCAAGGGATTTGGCTACCGGGGCATTCACATCGGCGGGGTCCACAAAGATTTTAATACCATTGGGGCCATCCTCAACCGGATGGAAGAGATCCAGGATGACTGGCCCAAATATCTCAGTGAATTTTCGGCAAAACAAAAAAATGCCCATTATTACTATGACAACACCACCTCCGCCAACGGCGCTCCCAGGAACAGCCCGGGCATCAAAGCCCGTGTTCTGGAACACCTTCCCTATCTATACTCAATACCGCCCACACCTTATTTTTTGATAAAAAAAATACCTTGGCGCCTGCCTATAGAAAACTGGCCCAATTTCTGGAGGATCAGGATAAAACCTGGATATTGAAATGCTGCCTTGAAAATCCTGTAAAGATGAGTCTTTTGTCCTGCCAGAGCTGCGGGGACTGCGCCATCCAGCATGCGGGATTTCTCTGCCCTGAATCCCAATGCCCCAAACATACCCGAAACGGCCCCTGCGGGGGCAGCAGGAATGGATTCTGCGAAGTCTATCCCGATAAAAAATGTATATGGATCAGGGCCTATGACCGTCTCAACCAGGCCGGCAGGCTGGAACAATTCATGGAAAAAAATGTCCCGCCCCGGAACTGGGAGCTAAACAAAACCAGCTCCTGGGTTAATTTTCACCTGGACCGGGACCATCAAAAATAAAAAAATCCAACCCGCATAATTCACGAATCGATTCGCCCGAAGGGTGACAATTTGTACTTTTGAAACGGTCAAAAAAAAATCAGGCTAAATTTTTTGACCAGACGTCATGGCAGTGCCGACCAGGGGAAGTTTGACCACAAAACAACTGCCCTTTCCGGGTGCCGAGTCAACAAAGAGTTCTCCTTCATGGTCTTCCACAACGATAAAATAGGAGACAGAAAGGCCCAAGCCCGTGCCCACACCCACTTTTTTGGTCGTAAAAAAAGGTTCAAAAATACGCTTCTGAACCCCGGGCGACATCCCCGGACCATTGTCGACAATCTCCAATACAGCCATCCCTGTCCGGGCTTTAAGCCGGAAAATGAGTTGGGGATGTTCTGTACCGGCCGATGACATGGCATCGTACCCGTTTTTTATAATATTAAGGAGCACCTGCTGGATCTTGGACCTTTCACACCAGACATCCGGGATATCAGGCGCATATTCCTTTACCAAATCGATCTGACGAAAATCGTAATTGGAGGCCTGGGTATAATCGTTTTCTGCCAGGTGAATGGTTGAATCAATCAATGCGCCCAGGCTATGCCCATTTTTAGAGGCATTTTCCTTTCTTGCAAAACTGAGCATATTGTCAACGACCCGGGCCGCCCTGTTGCCGGCTTCCCTGATCCGTGAAAGCTGGTCCAATATCCCCCGTTCTTCCATAAATTCTTTGATGACATCCATGGATGTACCAAGGGCCGAGGCAGCAGAATGGTTTGCAGGCAGATCCCGGATCAGACGATTTTCAATCACCTGGGCATTTTGAAGGATGCCGGCCAGAGGATTGTTGATCTCATGGGCCATGCCCGCGGCAAGCCCGCCCACGGACATCATCTTCTCGGACTGGACCATCATCTCCTCTATTTTTTTCCGCCGGGTAAGGTCATGGACCACCACCCTTGCCCCTTTTAATTCCCCGTTTGTATAGAGATAATCATTGCTCAGCGCCACGGTTAACTCCCTGCCGTCCGGCATAATGATATTATACTCCTGTTCAGTATTGTCAATTTGGCCCTTTTTTAGTTCTTCGTACCTTAAAATAAATTTGAGCTTGTCTTCTTCTTTTAAAAAATCCATGGGATTCATGGCCAGAAATTCTTCACGGGAATACCCTGAAAAATCACACAAAAGCTGATTTACCTCGACAAAACAAAAGTTTGTAAAATCAATCTCATACATCCCGGCAGGGGCCAGGTTAAACAGATGCCGATATTTTTGTTCACTTTCGTAGAGCGCCTCTTCTGTGAGTCTGTGCTTTTGAATCTCCTTTTCCAGAATATCCCGGGTTTCCATAAGCTTTCGGGTCTCATCCGTAAGCGAGGCGCTCAGCTGTTTTTCCTTTTTATTGCTCAGCACCACCCCCCTGAGCAGAACCGAAACAGAGAGTGCAGCCATTGCATTTAAAAAAATAAAGGTGGCCCCGGAGGTCACCATCAAAAAAGGGGAATCAAAAAAGGCAGAAACGGTTTCCAGACTGCCCTGGGTGGTCAGAGCGGCAAACAGGCAAAGGGTGACAGCATTCAGGACCACGGACAAGAGGGCTGCCCGATACCCGAGTAACACCCCGCACAATACGGAAAAGGCAAAAAGGGCGGCAGGACCGCCGCTCAACAACCCCACATTGATAATGATCACAAGGGCTAAACTGTAAACACCCAAAAGAGACAGGATTGTCCTGACCCTGAAACTGATGCCAGGGACAGCCAAAAGGACCAGGCCAAGTCCCCATAGCCCTGTGTCGGCAGCCAAAAGCCCCCATAATTGTCTTTCCAAAAACATGGGCATCACGATGATCAGGGCCACAAACCCAAGAAAGACCCCGACAAAGAGGATGGAAAAAAGAATGTGGATCCGCCAGAATAACAGGCTCTCCATGGATTCTTTTTCCAGGCCCAGAATTTTGATGATAATCAGGCTCTGAATTTTTTCATAATATTTATTAAAGGTGAAAATAATACAAGGTCCTATAAATTATCAGTAGTGTCCGGTTAGGTTGTTGCATATAAAAAGCATCTAAAATCATTGAAAAAACAGTCTGTTTTGTGTTGACAAATGTGCGTAAAAATTTTTGTGCGCCTTGAAAATTTAACTCAAGGAGCTCAAATGACGCACATCTCAGTCCCTAAAAAACAACTACGGTCCCTGAACTTTGACAATTTCAGGTGCCCTCTGATAAAGTCACTTTCAAAAGCACCGGAATTACAATCTCGAGGAGACCGCCCTTTAAAAATGACATTCGAAGACCAGATAAATGCTTTAGTTTATTTCCATCTTCAGGAGCACAAGTCTGCCCGACATTTAATTCAGGATCTCAAGGAGAATGTTTTTGCTAAAGAAAATATTGCGCCAAACGGTGGTATCAGCCGTAGTAGTTTCTGTGAAGCCATCAATCACAGGGGACTCGAACAACTGCAATTTATCTTTGAGGATCTTTATAAACAGGCTCTTGAGTGTCATCCGGGTGAACACGCCGAGTTAGGAGAGTTGGTTTCCATTGACGGTAGTCTCATAAATGCAGTCCTTTCAATGCACTGGGCGAACTACAGAAAAGGAAGTAAAAAAGCCAAAGTACATTGCGGATTTGACATTAATCACGGAATCCCAAACAAAATCTTTTTGACTGAAGGCAACGGCGCTGAACGCACTTTTGTTCCCAAAATACTTTCCAAGGGGCAAACAGGTGTTATGGATCGTGGATATCAATCCCATAAAGAATTTGACCTGCTTCAGGAGCAAGGCAAACATTTTGTCTGCCGTATAAAAACCAGGACAACAAGAACAATTATTGATAACCACGAGACCTCTTCCGACAGCTACATTTTTTATGATGCACTGGTTAAACTTGGTACTCCGAATCAAAACCAGACGAAAAGGCCTGTTCGGGTTGTTGGCTATAAAATTGCTGGCGTCAAATACTATGTGGCAACTGACAGGCATGATTTAACAGCGGAACAAATAGCAACAATTTATAAACTCCGGTGGACCATTGAGGATTTTTTCAAATGGTGGAAAGAACATCTGAAGGTATATCATCTCATTGCCCGCAGTGAATACGGCCTTATGGTTCAGATTCTTGGCGGCCTTATCACTTACCTGTTACTGGCAATCCATTGCCAAAAACAGTTTAATGAAAAGGTCACGATCAAAAGAGTTCGGCAGCTGCGAACCGCCATTCTAAATGACCTGTTTGGCTGCGAGGAGCAGGGCTCTCATAGTTCAAACAGGGACAATATTGTCAAAGATCAAAAAATTATTGAGCAAGCAAAAACCTAACCGGACATCACTGATAAATTATACATATCAAACGCGGAAGCATATCACGGGCACTATAAATTTTCCATTGATTAAAAATCCAAAACACGGGGCAGGTTTAAGCGTTTGAATCTAAACGGGTCATTTTTCGCCCCCCTTGATGGGTTTATTTTCCGGGCAGGAAAAAGCCAAGGCCAATTCCCAGGATTGAGACCCCGGCCACCACGGCAAAAACAGCACCCACCCCTTCCAGGAGAGCAGATTGAAGCAAATCAAGAAAAACCCCTGGCATCTGGGCCTGGAATTCAGGCTGGAACAGATGGGGCATGCTCTTTTGGAGCTTTTCCACCATGTGAGGGGCCACCCCTCCTGCCTCGGCGTCAAGGGCGGCAAACAATCTTGAATTGACCAGTCCGCCGCAGACCCCCACGCCCACGGTACCGCCCAGGGTTCTGGCAAATTGATGAAACGAGGTGACAAGGCCCAGATCCTTTTTTCCCACACTGTCCTGGACAATGAGCAGGGTAGACAGGATAATGCAGCCCATGCCAAGGCCGGTCACGGTGAACAGGGCAAAGCAATACCCAAGACGGGTGTCCATGGTAAACCAAATACCGGGACAGGTCCCGGCCACCATGAGCAGGCTGCCCACAATTGCGGCATTTTTGGCTGAACGTTCATGAACCACCCGGCCCAGCACCAGGCTTCCCGCTGATCAGCCCAAACTCAGGCAGAGCATGGCATATCCCACCACCATGGGTGTCTGACCCAAAGCGACCTGAAGAAAAAGGGGGGGCATAGGCAAACAGGGAAAACATGGAAAAACTGGCACCAAAGGCCATGATATTGCCCAGGGCAAATCCCGGGTATTTAAAAAACCGAAAATCCAAGAACGGATCCCGGGCCCGCTGCTCTGCCAGAACAAACCCAAGGGCCAAAACAAGGGTGGCACCGGCAAGGGCCAGTCCGGTCGCCGATGTCCATGGGATCTGCTGTCCCCCGGTCATGACCAGGGTCAACCCGCCTAGCACCGCCCCTGAAAAACAAGTAATCCCTGCCCAGTCAAGCGAGGGGTGGCAAGGCTTTTCCCTGAACTCCTTAAAAAATATAAATATCCCCAAAAAAGAGACCAGGCCCAAAGGAAGGTTGATAAAAAAAATCCAGCGCCAGGAAAAATAACTCACAATGAATCCCCCCAGGGTGGGGCCGATCACAGAGGAAAGTCCCCAGACAGAACTTGCCAGGGACAAGGTTTTACCCCGCTGGCCCGGCAGGGTAACATCAGAGAGAACCAGATAGACCAGGGCAAATATCCCGCCGGCCCCAATCCCCTGGAACACCCGGGCCCCCACTAAAAATCCCATGGACGGGGATGCCCCGGCAGCGGCAGATGCAGCAACAAACAAAAACATGGATACCAGCATGAGCTGTTTGGCCGGAAAAAGGTCGGAGAGTTTGCCAAATACCGGAAGGGAAACAGCCCGGGCCAGAAAATAGGCGGAGTAGACCCAGGCATAAAGGGAGAGGCCCCCAAGCTCGGCAATAATGGTGGGCATGGCCGCAGACATGACCAGGGCATCCAAAGCCCCTAAGAACAGGGCCATCAGGGCGGAGGAAATAATCATCCCCCGGTCCCGGGTCCCCATCCCCTCGTCAGGAATCATCCCTTTCCCCGGACCGTTGAAGATGTTAACGTCTGCTTGATAAACCGGTCGTGTAAACGGCTGATCCCCATTCCGGCCCTGGGGCTCACCTCAATTTGTGTGGCAATCCGTTCTTTCATCTCCTCCACATGGGAGATCACCCCGATCATCTTGCCCCCGGCATTGAGGCTGTCCAGGGCAGAAAGGGCAATATCCAGGGTTTCAGGATCCAGGGTGCCAAACCCTTCGTCCAGAAACAAAGAGTCAATCCGGGTCCTGCTCGAAACCAGATCAGAGAGGGCAAGGGCCAAGGCGAGGCTGACCAGAAAACTTTCCCCCCCGGACAGGGTCCGGGTATCCCGGACGGTGTCGGCCTGCCATTTGTCCACCACCTCAAGGCTCAGGGTATCATCTGTTTTCTGCTGCAAAAGATATCTGCCCTGAAGAGCGTCCAGCCGGGTATTGGCAAGGCAGAGCAGATGATCCAGGGTCAGGCCCTGGGCAAATTTTCTGAACTTATCCCCCTGGCTTGACCCGATAAGCCCTGAAAGACGAACCCAGTTGTCATAAATTTCCTGGTGCTGGTCAATCTGTTCAAACAGGGCAGCCTTGGCCGCACGCTGCTCCTGGTCTGCTTTTATTTTCTGTTCAGCCTCTCCCTGTAAAAGCACAAGCGCCTGGATCTCTTGTTCAAACTCTTTTATGGTCTGGGTCAGCGCTTCTCGTGTACGCCGGGTCAACCCCTTTGCATTGTGAGCCTCAAGCGCGATACGGGTCTGTTGTTCCAGAACAGCGGCCCTGTCCTCTGCTCGGATAATTTTCTTCTTTAATGCCTCCAGGTTTTCAAATTCTTCCCTGTCCACAAGGGCGGCCAGAAAATCAGCCTCCCGATCAAAGGGGCTGGCCCCGAGACTTTCTGCCCAGGCCATCCTGGCCTCTTTTTCCTCTGCCAGGGCCTGGACCAGATTTTTTTCCCCCATCTTTTTTTGCCCCATGACCTGATTGAGATAATTCAGGGCATTGTCCCGGGTCTTCACGGCTTTTGCAGCCAGGATCTGGGCCCTTTCCACCCCTTGATCAAGGCGGTGGCCTTCTTTTATTGTATCCTTGTCTTCAAACCAATTAAAGCGCTCTTCCCTTAACAGGGACAGTCTTTTTTCCCTTTTTTGAAATTGGCCTTCCAGCCTTGTTTTTTCCTCTTTCTTTAAATTTTTTTCTTTTTCAAGAAGACTTAGTTCATGGTCAATGCCAGCCTGGGCAAGATCGGCCTCATCTTTGGCCGTCACGGCCGCCTGCCATGCTGACCACAATTGGGTGTGGGTCTCAAGCCAGGCCGCCTGATCTTCACAGGCGGGCAAGTCAGAATTTATCCTGCCCAATATTCGGGACAATTGGGATTCCATCTCCCGAATCTGGGATTCCTGTTTTTTTTGCCTGGCCAGAAGATCTGCCTCAGATCGTACCAGGCCTTGTTTCTCCTTTTGAACCATGGCCATATCATGGCCAAGTCCCTGATCTTTTTTTCTGGCCTCTGCTGTCCCTGCCTCAAGTTCTGCAGTCTTTTTATCCAAATGGTCAAGACGGGTCAGCCGCTGTTTCAGCTCAAGCATCAGGGCTTCCCGGCCCGAAATCCATTCGGTCACTGCCTCTTTTTCCGGGTTCAGCACAATTTTAAGAGCTGCTGTCACCCGTTCCCACTCCCCTGAACACCGGAGTAAAAGACGCCGGGTGTCCCTGCCCTCTTTTTGGGCGGCCTCAATCCCTGCCCGAACCCCGGCCAGGGATTGGTTGGCCTGTTCCCACCGGGCTTCTGCCAGGGCCAGTTCTTCCTGCTTTGCTTTTTTTTGTTTCTGGGTAATGGAAAGGTCCAGCTCTTTGTAAGCCTCGATGCCGGGATGACGGGTTGACCCGCACAAGGGGCAGGGCTGATCTTTTTCCAGCCGAGCCCTTAGGCTTGCAAGGCCTGCAATCCGCTCTTCCATGACCCAGAGGGTTTCAAGGTCTGATAAATGGGATTTAAGATCTGTACGGGTCCGATCCCATCCTCCGGCTTCTTTTTCAAGCAGATCAAGCTCTTTTTCAAAGGCCTTGACCCGGGTGCTGATCCTGGCCTGATTTGTTTCAAGGGATTGGTATTGATGGACAAGCGCCGCCATTTCCCCGCGCAGCCCCGCCGTTTCAGACAGGTCTGAAACGGCTTTGGCAAGGGCCTGTTCAGAATCTCCTGCCAGATGATTTTTCCTCTGGTCTGCAAGGCTGGCAATCTCAGCATCCAAACCTTGGATCTCTTTTTCAAGGGAATCGGCCCTGATCTTCAAGTCGGCAAGAACCTGGTCTGCCTGGACCTGGTCGAAACCATTGGCCTTTTGGGCGTCCACAAGCTGATTTTCTTCGGTTTTCAAAAAGAACCGACGCTCAAACAGGGCCTTGACCAGGGGCAGGATCTCTCCTAATTGTTTGTGCGAACCATGGGATAAAAGATAGTCTGCCTCTTTTTTCCCTGCGGCTTCAGCAGCCCTGGCCAACCCAATCTTGTCCTTTTTCTCTTGTTCAATCTTTGCCAGCCGGCCCAGAACCTCTTTTCTCTGGGTACCAAGATTATTGTTTTCTTTTTCCAGGCCCTTGATCTCCTGGTCCAGGGGCAGAATGGTTTCCGTGATCAGGGTCTGGGTTGTTCTAAGCGCCTGCTTTGCATGGTCCAGGTCTGATTTGGTCCTGGCAACCTCCTTTTCCAGCCTCACCCGCCTGGTTTTGCAGGTCTTTATTTCCAGGCCCAGATCTTCCAGCTCACGGGTTTTAAGGACCCTTGCCTGCTCACACCCCCTGGCCCTGTCAAACAGGGGTTGGATGTCCAAAGCGGGCAAGGCGCGGGTCAGCCGGGTCAGATCTGTTTCATGGGCCTTGCGGAATTCTGCGGCCTCAGCCTTTTGCCGGCCGGCTCGGGCAAGCTCGGCTTCAATTTCTGACTTGCGGTCCAGCCACAAGGCTTTTTTAACGGCCGCCTGCATCTGGGCCCCAATGTCTTTTTCCCGGTGCTTGAGTGATCTGACTTCTTTTTCAAGCAGAGCAATATCTTCCCGGCTCAATAATTCAACAACCCCGGCCTTTGCCTGAAGCAGCTCCAAGGGCTGTTTTTCATCCCGGGTCCGCTCAAACACCGCCTTTGAAATCTCCGAGTAAATCTCTGTGCCGGTCAACTCTTCAAGCAGCTCGGCCCGGTCATTGGTCCCTGCATTGAGAAAGGCGGCAAACCCGCCCTGGGCAAGGAGCATGGATTTGGTAAACCTGGAGAAATCAAGGCCGGTAATGGCCATCACCTGTTTGAGTTTTTCCTTGATCTGACTGGCAATGATGGTGCCGTCCATATGGGCCAGCTCCACCTGGAAGGGCTGAAGCCTGCCGTCCGGACGAAGATTTGCCCGGCGCTGGGCCCAGAAGGCCCGGTATTCCTTGTTTTTAACTTCAAATTCCACCTCGGCCAGGCAGTCCCCGGTATGCCGGGTCATAAGTTCATTGGAACCCGAGGAGACCACCAGCCTGGGGGTCTGATGATACAGGGCCAGACAGATGGCATCTAAAATGGTTGTCTTGCCCGCCCCTGTGGGTCCTGTAATGGCAAAAAACCCGTAATCCCTGAACTCCGGGGTTCTGAAATCAATGGCCCACTCCCCTTTCAAAGAGTTGATATTTTTAAATCTCAGCCCGAGGATTTTCATTTTACCCCTTCTTTGACCTGATCTAAAATTTCATCAAACAGACGATTGAGCATGATTTCCTGGTCCGGGCCCAACTCTTCTTTGGCCAGACGCCTTGCAAAGACCTCCTTTGGGGTCAATTCTTCGAGCTGCTCTCCTTTGGGGGGCAGATCAGCTGATCCCGGCCCTGCTTTTTTGCGTTTTACCCTGAGCAGTTCCATCTGTCCCGGATCCTTAAATCCCGCCTCAATCATGGCCTGGATCCGCTCCTGAAGATCGGTAAGATAAATATCGGTTGAAACCTCCACCTCCAGCCAGGATGTCAATGTCCCCTGTTTTTCCCCTGCCCCAAGGGCTTTGATCTCATTTTCTATCTTTTCCAGGCTGCCTTTAAGGGAGATCAAGGACCTGAAACAGGGCAGGGGAATCGGGGTGATCTGTTTGAGCCTGCCCTGGTCAAACACCACCTCAAGCACCTGCTTGGGAATTGAGGCCTCGTCAAAGCTTAAGGGAATGGGCGAACCGCTATAGCGGATATGATCCTGATCTTTGATCTGCTGCGGCCGGTGAAGGTGGCCCAGGGCCAGGTAGTCTACCCCTGGAAAATTTTTGGCGGCAAATGCATCCAAAGAGCCGATATAAATATCTCTGACCGATTCACTGCTCTTTCCCCCCACCACGGTGAGATGGCCTGTGGCCATGATGGGCAAAACCGCATTCCCCGGCCCGGGCCCAAGCCTTTTTTGTTCTGCCCGGGCCGCCTCAAACACCCGGGCATAACATGCCTGGATGGCCTGGCCCATGGCATCTTGTTTATCCCGGGCAGACTGTCCTCCAAGGCTTTTGACCAGATCCCCGGGCCGCAAAAAAGGCAGGGCGCAGACAATGAGGCCGGGAGAGCCCTTTTTATCGTTGAGCACCATGAGATGATCCTTTGGTTCCCGGGACAAACTGCCGACCACCCGGGTATTGAGGCAGGCCAGGATGGAACGGGCCTCGTTCAGGGTGGCCGGGGCATCATGGTTGCCGCCCAGAATAAGGGTCTGAACCCCTCCTGCGGCCTGAAGCGAAACAATAAACTCATTGTACAGGGTTCTGGCATAGGAGGGCGGGGTGCCCGTATCAAATATATCTCCGGCCACCACCAGTCCATCTGCCTTTCGTGACTTGATCTCATCTGCCAGCCAATCCAGAAAGGCCTTGTGCTCCGACTGCCTTGTTTTGCCCATAAAATGCTGGCCCAAATGCCAGTCTGAGGTATGAATAATCCGCATGATGTTCTCTATGGTTTTCCTGTCCTATCGCCCCGGGGTCAGGGTCAAACTCGCTTTAAAATCCCTACGATTAAAATGCATGGGAATCTGGTCTCCGTCTGCCCAGGTCTGGGCCAAATCATCATAATGGGGGCTTTTAAAATGCCCGGACTGCCCCGGCGGACAGATGGTGGTGGCCGTATCAATATCATTAAAATCCACCATCATCCGGATCACCCTGCCCGAGGTCATCCTAAAGGGCTCCACAGGGGTCCAGAATCCCGAGTTGATGGTGTGGTGAGACCCGTTTGTGGCCACGGGATCCAGGTTGAGAAAAAAGAGTTTTTCCCCCAGAGGATGCTTAAAATGCATCTGGTGGACCTGACCCCAGGTCCAGTCGCCATCGGGTCCGCCAAAGTTCTGAACAATATAATCGGCGGTTTCTTTCATACTCTTGCGGATCATGTCGTCCCGGCCCTCACGCTCCTGCACCGTTGCCTTGTCGTCAAACAAAGAATGCCTCTCATCTTCCATGATTTTTGTCAGGGCCAGATCCGACACATAATAAAGATATTCCCTGGCAAGCCCCTTGTCCCATCCCTCCTGGCCCACCTCATCCATGAGGGTGTTTTTCATCATCCTGAAATAAAAATAATTAAACAGGGTCGGGGCACGGTGACGTATATCATTGTCGCATTCCCAGCCGGCCAGCATCTCAAGATAGGGGGCAAGCGCTTGATCCCCTTTGCAGGCCCCAAGGATTTTGGGCACCCAGCGCTGGGCCACCACGGAAACCTTGTCCAGCTGCATCTCCTTGAGCGCCTTAAAATCCACAGGTTCACCCTTTCTTTCTTTCATGATATTTTCAAACCGTATGGCCCGCTCAAACAGATAATACCGGGTCAGGTGGTAGTCTGCATTGCCAGGCTCATTGTTAAACGAGGCCACATACCCCCGGGCAGGATTCTTGTCCCAGGGCAGATCTTCTACCGGGATAAATCCTGTCCAGTCATACTCCCCTGTCCAGCCCGGCACGGGCAGAGACCCGTCCCCTTTTTTCCGGATGGGCGGTGCTGCAGTAAACTGCCACCCGATATTGCCCTGGTCATCTGCATACCCGAGATTCAAATTCATGGTACGGATCTGAAAAAGCGCCTGGCGGAATTCCTCAAAGTTTTTGGCCCGGTTCATGGCCAGCAGCCCGTCAAACTCCTGCCCCACAATATCCAGGGCCGCCCATTCCATGGCGCAGTTTTCAGGGGCAAGCGCCATAACATGGGAGATCATGGGGCCGTGCCTGGAAATTTTCACCTCAAAGGCTTCCTCTGTTACCCCGTCCTCTCCCTTGATTTTCAGGGTTTCCTCTATGATTTTAAAATCCTCATACCCGGTTTCAGTCAGATATTGGTTGGGATTTTCAGGGTTGATCTTTTCCACAAAATAATCCAGCTCATCCCCCCGGCCGTTGACCGCACTCCAGGCCATTGATCCGTTAAAGCCCAAAGGCCCGATCCCGGGCACCCCGGGAAGCGCCCCGCCCATGGCGTCAAAGGTCCCGCCCTTTAACCGGGTCAGATAAAACAGGCCCGGCAGGGTAGGAGAAAGATCCGGGCTGCCTGCAAACAGGGCCTTGCCCGTACGGGTCATCGCAGGCGAAAATATCATCCAGTTGGAGGCAGCAATATCCAGGGACATGGGAAACCCCTGCCAGGGCATGCCCTTTTTCCCTGCATCCCCCACCCTCGGGGCCATGGCTTCATCGCCCCTTTTTTTGACCCCATCCATGACCAGCACCGGGGCAAATTCGGGATAAGAGGGTAAAATGGCCTCAAGCACCTCATCCCCGGCCTAGGCCCGGATCAGATTCATGATCAGATCCACTTTTTTGGACCGGGTCAGGCTGTAGGACATAAGCAGTATCCCTGAAACGGAATCCTCAGGTGTCCATGCCATGGGCCGGGTCCTTAAAAATACATACTCCCTGGGCAGATGATCGCAGGTTTCAATATAGGCATTCACCCCGTCTGCATAGGCCTGCAAAATCTGTCTGCCCTCAGGGGAAAGGGCGGCAAGGCTTTTTTTGGCCTGGCGGAAAAACCCCACGGTCTTTAAAAACTTATCTGATTCCAATGTCCTTTTGCCGAACACCGAAGAAAGCTCCCCCCTGCCGGCAAGCCGAGTCATGTCCATCTGGAAGAGCCTTTCTCTTGCCGTAATATACCCCTGGGCAAAAAACAGATCTTTTTCATTGTCCGCAAAAATATGGGGCACCCCGAATTCATCGGTTTTCACCGTGACCTTGGATGTCAGCCCCTTGAGTTCTTCCTCGCCTGAATAAGAGGGCACCGCCAGGGTAAAAAAGAAATGATAACCCCCGAATCCCAGACCGCAGAGCAAAAGTACAACCAGAACTATCCCTTTGAGAAGTTTCATTCGGCCTCCAAATCTAAAAATATTTTGATAACGTGCAGCCCCAAACGAGCCATTGAACCCCAATACTGCCCCAAAAAAACATACCTGGGTACGATATAATGAAACTCAAGAGGAATCAAACCTTTTGAAAATGATCCCCCTGAAATCTGTTCATCATGCTTATCTCATACCGGGCATCCTTTTTTTCCACCATGACAATGACGGGGGCATCTTAACAGACGGCAAATAAACAACCCGGTTCCCAGGCGCCCAACCTTCGGACCGATCGCTCTTTTTGCATTACCATATGAAATAACTTGACTTTTTCGCCGCCTGTCTTTTAAATTATTTTAATATTCATGGTCGCTTCAAACAACCCCGGATAACGTTTAAAAAAAGGAAGGTAAAAATGAAAAATAAACTATTTGTTTTATTTCTGACACTTTTTATGATGCTTTTATTCACGGGCTGCGCAAGTTATTACATGGTAAAAG